>NZ_JAVUPQ010000016.1:0-76127 GCF_032029835.1 Escherichia sp. AM3
ATCGGTGGAGCTGCATGACAAAGTCATCGGGCATTATCTGAACATAAAACACTATCAATAAGTTGGAGTCATTACCGATGAGCAATTCCAGGCTGGATTAAATACTGCGTTCGAAGATATCAACTGGACGCTCAGCTATAGCCTGACGAAAAACGCCTGGCAAAAAGGACGGGATCAGATGTTAGCGCTTAACGTCAATATTCCTTTCAGCCACTGGCTGCGTTCTGACAGTAAATCTCAGTGGCGACATGCCAGTGCCAGCTACAGCATGTCACACGATCTCGACGGTCGGATGACCAATCTGGCTGGTGTATACGGTACGTTGCTGGAAGACAACAACCTCAGCTATAGCGTGCAAACCGGCTATGCCGGGGGAGGCGATGGTAATAGCGGAAGCACAGGCTACGCCACGCTGAATTATCGCGGTGGTTACGGCAATGCCAATATCGGTTACAGCCATAGCGATGATATTAAGCAGCTCTATTACGGAGTCAGCGGTGGGGTACTGGCTCATGCCAATGGCGTAACGCTGGGGCAGCCGTTAAACGATACGGTGGTGCTTGTTAAAGCGCCTGGCGCAAAAGATGCAAAAGTCGAAAACCAGACGGGGGTGCGTACCGACTGGCGCGGTTATGCCGTGCTGCCTTATGCCACTGAATATCGGGAAAATAGAGTGGCGCTGGATACCAATACCCTGGCTGATAACGTCGATTTAGATAACGCGGTCGCTAACGTTGTTCCCACTCGTGGGGCGATCGTGCGAGCAGAGTTTAAAGCGCGAGTTGGGATAAAACTGCTCATGACGCTAACCCACAATAATAAGCCGCTGCCGTTTGGGGCGATGGTGACATCAGAGAGTAGCCAGAGTAGCGGCATTGTTGCGGATAATGGTCAGGTTTACCTTAGCGGAATGCCTCTAGCGGGAAAAGTTCAGGTGAAATGGGGAGAAGAGGAAAATGCTCACTGTGTCGCCAATTATCAACTGCCACCAGAGAGTCAGCAGCAGTTATTAACCCAGCTATCAGCTGAATGTCGTTAAGGGGGCGTGATGAGAAACAAACCTTTTTATCTTCTGTGCGCTTTTTTGTGGCTGGCGGTGAGTCACGCTTTGGCTGCGGATAGCACGATTACTATCCGCGGCTATGTCAGAGATAACGGCTGTAGTGTGGCCGCTGAATCAACCAATTTTACTGTTGATTTGATGGAAAACGCGGCGAAGCAATTTAACAACATTGGCGCGACGACTCCTGTCGTTCCATTTCGTATTTTGCTGTCACCCTGTGGTAATGCCGTTTCTGCCGTAAAAGTTGGGTTTACCGGTGTTGCAGATAGCCACAATGCCAACCTGCTTGCACTTGAAAATACGGTGTCAGCGGCTTCGGGACTGGGAATACAGCTTCTGAATGAGCAGCAAAATCAAATACCCCTTAATGCTCCATCGTCCGCGCTTTCGTGGACGACCCTGACGCCGGGTAAACCAAATACGCTGAATTTTTACGCCCGGCTAATGGCGACACAGGTGCCTGTCACTGCGGGGCATATCAATGCCACGGCTACCTTCACTCTTGAATATCAGTAACTGGAGATGCTCATGAAATGGCGCAAACGTGGGTATTTATTGGCGGCAATATTGGCGCTCGCAAGTGCGACGATACAGGCAGCCGATGTCACCATCACGGTGAACGGTAAGGTCGTCGCCAAACCGTGCACAGTTTCCACCACCAATGCCACGGTTGATCTCGGCGATCTTTATTCTTTCAGTCTGATGTCTGCCGGGGCGGCATCGGCCTGGCATGATGTTGCGCTTGAGTTGACTAATTGTCCGGTGGGAACGTCGAGGGTCACTGCCAGCTTCAGCGGGGCAGCCGACAGTACCGGATATTATAAAAACCAGGGGACCGCGCAAAACATCCAGTTAGAGCTACAGGATGACAGTGGCAACACATTGAATACTGGCGCAACCAAAACAGTTCAGGTGGATGATTCCTCACAATCAGCGCACTTCCCGTTACAGGTCAGAGCATTGACGGTAAATGGCGGAGCCACTCAGGGAACCATTCAGGCAGTGATTAGCATCACCTATACCTACAGCTGAACCCGAAGAGATAATTGTAATGAAACGAGTTATTACCCTGTTTGCTGTACTGCTGATGGGCTGGTCGGTAAATGCCTGGTCATTCGCCTGTAAAACCGCCAATGGTACCGCTATCCCTATTGGCGGTGGCAGCGCTAATGTTTATGTAAACCTTGCGCCTGCCGTGAATGTGGGGCAAAACCTGGTCGTAGATCTTTCGACGCAAATCTTTTGCCATAACGATTATCCGGAAACCATTACAGACTATGTCACACTGCAACGAGGCTCGGCTTATGGCGGCGTGTTATCTAATTTTTCCGGGACCGTAAAATATAGTGGCAGTAGCTATCCATTTCCGACCACCAGCGAAACGCCGCGGGTTGTTTATAATTCGAGAACGGATAAGCCGTGGCCGGTGGCGCTTTATTTGACGCCTGTGAGCAGTGCGGGCGGGGTGGCGATTAAAGCTGGCTCATTAATTGCCGTGCTTATTTTGCGACAGACCAACAACTATAACAGCGATGATTTCCAGTTTGTGTGGAATATTTACGCCAATAATGATGTGGTGGTGCCTACTGGCGGCTGCGATGTTTCTGCTCGTGATGTCATCGTTACTCTGCCGGACTACCCTGGTTCAGTGCCAATTCCTCTTACCGTTTATTGTGCGAAAAGCCAAAACCTGGGGTATTACCTCTCCGGCACAACCGCAGATGCGGGCAACTCGATTTTCACCAATACCGCGTCGTTTTCACCAGCGCAGGGCGTCGGCGTACAGTTGACGCGCAACGGTACGATTATTCCAGCGAATAACACGGTATCGTTAGGAGCAGTAGGGACTTCGGCGGTAAGTCTGGGATTAACGGCAAATTACGCACGTACCGGAGGGCAGGTGACTGCAGGGAATGTGCAATCGATTATTGGCGTGACTTTTGTTTATCAATAAAGAAATCACAGGGCATTGCTAATGCAGGTACGCAATATTACCTGAAGCTAAAAAACTGCACGTTAGCCCTTTGTAGGCCAGATAAGACGCGTCAGCGTCGCATCTGGCATAAACAAAGCGCACTTTGCCGACAATCCGAACAGAGCCCGCCAATGGCAGGCTCTGGTATTCTTTTACGCTACCACGCTAATAATCAGCACAATAATCAGCCCAACCACGGAGTTGACCAGCTCCAGCAGACCCCAGGTTTTCAACGTGTCTTTTACCGACAGGTCAAAGTAACCTTTGAACAGCCAGAATGAGGCATCATTAATGTGGGTGAGGGTGTTGGAACCCGCAGCCGTCGCCAGCACCAGCAGCGCCGGATTCACGCCAATCAGCTGACCAGTTGCTGGATCAAGGATTGCAGCACTGATAATCCCGGCGGCGGTCATCGCCGAAACGACACCCTGACCCGTCGCCAGACGAATTAGCACAGTGATCAGCCATGCCATAATGTAGGGCGAGATATTGCCGTGGGACATCAACATGCCGATGGTGTCGCCAATGCCGGTGTCGATGATAGTTTGCTTCAGCACGCCACCCGCACCGATGATCAGAATCACCATTGCAATACTCTTCACCGCGCTTTCAAAAGCGTTCATCACCCACTGCATGTCATGACCACGCGCGGTGCCAAAGAGTACGAATGCAACCACCATCGCAATAAACATCGCAATCGGCGAGGAACCGATAAAGTTAACCACTTCCCAGGCAGGGGTATCTTTTACCAGCCAGATATTGGCGATGGTGGTAGAGATCATAATGATCGCCGGGATCAGCGGCACCAGAATCGAAACGCCGAAAGAGGGCAGATTGTTCATATCTACCGGTTGATCTGCTTTCAGAAATGATGGCGTTGGGCGCTCAAGATTGCCGAGGAACTTCGGCAGGATCAGACCTGCGCAGATTACACTTGGGATCGTCACCAGTACGCCATAGATATAAACCATCCCCATATCTGCGCCATAAGCATTCACCAGCGCCACCGGACCCGGCTGCGGTGGGAACAGTGAATGTGCGGTAGTGGCAGCTGCTACTGCCGGGATCGCCAGTTTCAGGAACGGAATTTTAGCTTCGGCGGCAATGACAATAACCAGCGGCGCTAACATGATAAAGGCCACTTCATAGAACATCGCCAGACCAAAAATCAGGCCGATGATAATCACCGACAGCTGTACATAGCGCAGACCGAGACGCGCCAGCAGCGTATGCGCTATCTGGTGAGCCGCGCCGGAGTCGACCATCAATTTACCGATGACCGCACCGAACACCACGATGATAGCCAGTTCCCCCAGCGTGTTGCCGAAGCCCGCTTTCATGGTGTGCAGCAGCGACATCAAATCCATGCCCGCCAGCATCCCGACGGACAGCGCCGCCACCAACAAAGCCACCATTGAATTGATTTTGAACTTCAAATTCAGTACCAGCATCAGACCAATGCCGAATACCACCCAGAGAATGTTAAGCACATGCATAACGTTTTACCTTACCTGGTTGAACCGTTGTTATTTTGGGCGACATGTTATGTAAATTGGTCAACCATTGTTGCGATGAATGTCACATCCTCTGATCAATAACTATCGATTACCTTTTGCTGCAATTTGCAGCAACAACCAGGAGAGTGAAATTCTTGTGATGTGGTTAACCAATTTCAGAATTCGGGTTGACATGTCTTACCAAAAGGTAGAACTTATACGCCATCTCATCCGATGCAACGCCACGGCTGCGGTCTGGTTGTTCATCCGGATACCTAAACAACTCCAGGGTTCCGCGTCTCTTTGCTGTGGAACCCACTATGTGAAAGAGGAAAAATCATGGAACAGACCTGGCGCTGGTACGGCCCAAACGATCCGGTTTCTTTAGCTGATGTCCGTCAGGCGGGCGCAACTGGCGTGGTTACCGCGCTGCACCATATCCCGAACGGCGAAGTATGGTCCGTAGAAGAGATCCTCAAACGCAAGGCGATCGTTGAAGACGCAGGCCTGGTGTGGTCTGTCGTAGAAAGCGTACCAATTCACGAAGATATCAAAACCCACACTGGCAACTATGAGCAGTGGATCGCTAACTATCAGCAGACTCTGCGCAACCTGGCGCAGTGCGGCATTCGCACCGTGTGCTACAACTTCATGCCGGTGCTCGACTGGACCCGTACTGACCTCGAATACGTGCTGCCAGACGGCTCCAAAGCTCTGCGCTTCGACCAGATCGAATTCGCTGCATTCGAAATGCATATCCTGAAACGTCCAGGCGCGGAAGCGGATTACACCGAAGAAGAAATTGCTCAGGCAGCTGAACGCTTCGCCACCATGAGCGATGAAGACAAAGCGCGTCTGACCCGTAACATCATCGCTGGTCTGCCAGGTGCGGAAGAAGGGTACACCCTCGACCAGTTCCGTAAGCACCTGGAGCTGTACAAAGATATCGACAAAGCCAAACTGCGCGAAAACTTTGCTGTCTTCCTGAAAGCGATTATTCCGGTTGCCGAAGAAGTTGGCGTCCGTATGGCTGTTCACCCGGACGATCCGCCGCGCCCGATCCTCGGCCTGCCGCGCATTGTTTCCACCATTGAAGATATGCAGTGGATGGTTGATACCGTAAACAGCATGGCGAACGGTTTCACCATGTGCACCGGTTCCTACGGCGTGCGTGCTGACAACGATCTGGTTGATATGATCAAGCAGTTCGGTCCGCGTATTTACTTCACCCATCTGCGCTCCACCATGCGTGAAGATAACCCGAAAACCTTCCACGAAGCGGCGCACCTGAACGGTGACGTTGATATGTACGAAGTGGTGAAAGCGATTGTTGAAGAAGAACACCGTCGTAAAGCGGAAGGCAAAGAAGACCTGATCCCGATGCGTCCGGACCACGGTCATCAGATGCTGGATGACCTGAAGAAGAAAACCAACCCAGGTTACTCCGCAATTGGTCGTCTGAAAGGCCTGGCCGAAGTTCGCGGTGTCGAACTGGCGATCCAGCGCGCTTTCTTTAGCCGTTAATATCCACCGGCATGGCTGCGCGCCGTGCCGGTTCCTTCTTCCTTGCCGTCACTCTTTGAAGACGGATTCTGGAGTTTACGATGACTACTATTGTTGACAGCAATCTGCCGGTTGCCCGCCCGTCATGGGATCATTCTCGTCTGGAATCACGCATTGTGCATCTCGGTTGCGGGGCGTTTCACCGCGCGCACCAGGCGCTGTATACCCATCATCTGCTGGAAAGCACCGACAGCGACTGGGGCATCTGCGAAGTTAACCTGATGCCAGGCAACGACCGCGTGCTGATCGAAAACCTGAAAAAACAGCAACTGCTGTACACCGTAGCGGAAAAAGGCGCAGAAAGCACCGAGCTGAAAATTATCGGTTCGATGAAAGAAGCGCTGCATCCGGAAATCGACGGCTGCGAAGGTATTCTCAACGCGATGGCGCGTCCGCAGACGGCGATTGTCTCTCTGACGGTCACAGAGAAAGGTTATTGCGCCGATGCGGCAAGCGGTCAGCTGGATCTCAATAATCCGCTGATTAAGCACGATCTGGAAAACCCGACTGCGCCGAAGTCCGCGATTGGTTACATCGTAGAAGCCCTGCGTCTGCGTCGTGAAAAAGGGCTGAAAGCATTTACGGTGATGTCCTGCGACAACGTGCGTGAAAACGGTCATGTGGCGAAGGTTGCCGTTCTTGGGCTGGCTCAGGCGCGTGACCCGCAACTGGCGGCATGGATTGAAGAAAACGTCACCTTCCCGTGCACCATGGTTGACCGCATCGTTCCGGCGGCGACGCCAGAAACCTTACAGGAAATTGCTGACCAGCTGGGTGTTTACGACCCGTGCGCCATTGCCTGCGAACCGTTCCGTCAGTGGGTAATTGAAGATAACTTCGTTAATGGTCGTCCGGACTGGGATAAAGTGGGCGCACAGTTCGTTGCAGACGTTGTGCCGTTCGAAATGATGAAGCTGCGTATGCTGAACGGCAGCCACTCTTTCCTGGCGTACCTCGGTTACCTCGGTGGCTATGAAACCATTGCCGACACCATGACTAACCCGGATTATCGCAAAGCGGCCTTTGCCCTGATGATGCAGGAACAAGCGCCAACGCTGTCGATGCCGGAAGGTACGGACCTGAACGCCTATGCGACGCTGCTGATCGAGCGTTTCAGCAACCCGTCTCTACGTCACCGTACCTGGCAGATTGCAATGGACGGCAGCCAGAAGTTACCGCAGCGTCTGCTGGATCCGGTGCGTCTGCACCTGCAAAACGGCGGCAGCTGGCGTTACCTGGCGCTGGGCGTGGCTGGCTGGATGCGTTACACCCAGGGCGTGGATGAGCAGGGTAATGCCATTGACGTGGTCGACCCGATGCTGGCGGAGTTCCAGAAGATCAACGCGCAGTATCAGGGCGCAGACCGCGTGAAAGCGCTGCTGGGCCTGAGCGGTATTTTTGCCGATGATCTGCCGCAGAATGCCGACTTTGTTGGCGCGGTGACGGCGGCATATCAGCAGCTGTGCGAACGCGGTGCGCGCGAGTGTGTGGCTGCGCTGTAACTAACTGATTACCCTACAGACTTACTGGTCAATCAAACGCATATTTGGTTGACCAGTTTTCGTTTTTTTGCCCACCTGTACGTGCCAACTTCCAGTGCTAATGGTATAGTTTGAAAATAAATAACCGCATCTAACCAGATTGCTGACAAACCTGTTTATGAGCGATTCAGTCACTGTTTTTCTCCCCAGTCCAGGAAGGCAATAGGGCAGGGTAATGGCTACAGTCATTTCCCCTCATCCTAACCCTCTCCCCAAAGGGGCGAGGGGACTGAACGTGCCCTTTACAGGATTTGTTATCAGTCTCATCAAATGGATATTACTTATGAAATCTGTCACCTCTGCGCAAAGACCTTACCAGGAAGTCGGGGCGATGATCCGCGATCTGATCATAAAGACGCCGTACAATCCTGGCGAACGGCTGCCGCCGGAGCGTGAAATTGCAGAAATGCTTGATGTCACGCGGACGGTGGTACGTGAAGCGCTGATCATGCTGGAGATCAAAGGGCTGGTGGAAGTGCGCCGGGGTGCCGGTATTTATGTTCTTGATAGCTCAGACAGCCAGAACACAGACGGTCCGGATGCCAACGTTTGCAATGATGCGGGTCCTTTTGAGCTGTTACAGGCGCGTCAGTTACTGGAAAGTAACATCGCGGAATTTGCCGCTTTGCAGGCTACCCGCGAAGATATCGTCAAAATGCGTCAGGCATTGCAACTGGAAGAGCGTGAGCTTGCTTCCAGCGCGCCGGGCAGCAGCGAAAGTGGTGACATGCAGTTCCATCTCGCCATTGCCGAAGCGACGCATAACAGCATGCTGGTGGAGCTATTCCGTCAGTCCTGGCAGTGGCGGGAAAACAATCCGATGTGGATCCAGTTGCACAGCCATCTGGATGACAGCCTGTATCGCAAAGAGTGGTTGGGCGATCACAAACAGATCCTCGCCGCGTTAATCAAAAAAGATGCCCGAGCGGCGAAGCTGGCAATGTGGCAGCATCTGGAAAACGTTAAACAACGTCTGCTGGAATTTTCGAACGTTGACGATATTTATTTTGACGGCTATCTGTTTGATTCATGGCCGCTGGATAAAGTCGACGCCTGACTTATTATGATAAGCGCAAGGGTAAACGTTCCTTGCGCTTTCTTAAATTAAGAAGTCGCAATGAGTATTACTTTCTAAATTGCAGGGTATTGTTTAACTATCTGTATAACCTGAACGTGAGTACTCATTCTTCTCAGTGGTTATTTACCAATATAATTCCATTCACCATTTTTTAATTCAAACAGCTCTGGAAGAGATGACGGTTGCAAAGTCATACGTTTGAGTTTTGCATCTTCATCACCGGGGATAACTTTATATCCCATTTTTGCATGGATCTCCGCGGTACCTGGATAGGCTTCTATACCAATTATTGGGTCATTTCCCATTCCAATATTAGCATTAAGTAATGCGGCAAGGGCGAATCCGGAAGAATTTGCCACCCCTGAGACAGTTATTATCTGATCAATATAGATATCAATCCTTGGCTGCTCATTGGTCCATCTTTTTGCCTGAGAAACTGGAAGTGTTGAAATATATCCTGTCGTGGTTCCGGCATAACCAGGAATATTGCAGCCAGGGCCTAATGTTATTTCATGAACTGTATAGTCCTCAACAGGATCGAAAGGGCTTTTCATAAATAAATTTAGCCGTAATCCTTCTGCTAACTCTGTGGCAGCATGCGCCTTTTTACATATACCACCATATATTTCGTCTAAAGCTGAGGTGATTTTCAAGTTTCGATAGAGCATACGTCCTGTTGTTGTAATACCATTGAATTCTCTGCATGTTTCTGTCACATAATTAAATGGCCAGGACTCTTTACTAATATCAAGTTTTCTAATTTCGACAACGCTTTTTCCATCGTAATTATGGTTATTGCCACGAGCAAGAGGCGGAAGATAGATATTTTCCGTATCCATGCGTGCACGTTCATGTTTACGTGTTAACTCACTGTCGACTTTTGGATGATGAAGGAAGTGATTATCTGTAATAATTTTACTCTGAAGGGCATTGCTTAATGGCATAGACATAATAGTTACCTTTATGAGTATTTCACTGATGCTTAGAAAAATAGATAAATTTTTCTGTAGTAAAAAGAGAAGTAAACAAATGACATGCATGTTTCTGTTGTAGTGATATCAACTCTACACAGTGATATTAAAGGGTGGGAAACACTCTAAAGTATCAAAAAACGCTCATTTAAAATTATTTGCATGCAATTTAAAAGCATATCTTATTACTAATTGGAATTTGATGTTGCTATATTGATGTCTATATTAATAATGCCTGTGAATGGTATTTTTGATGTATTTGATATGTTATCAATTTATATTATTTACAAACTAATTGTTTCAAATAATACATGGCTGATTATGCGGAAATAAATAATTTCCCACCGGAATTAAGTAGCGGCGGTGACAAGTATTTTCATCTGCGTAACTATTCGGAATATTCAGAATATACTAGCGGTTTTTTTTTGAGTTTGATGATTTTTATCAAATCATGACTTTTTTTCTGAAAAGTCAGTAGATATTCATAGGCAAGTAAGGTTTTATACTTTGCTGACAGGATTCAGGCCTGTCTCAGACTGACATGGATGTAATGAACAAAAGGGAATGGCTATGGAAAATGAGCATCAATACAGTGGTGCCCGGCATTCAGGGCAAGCCGCATATGTTGCTAAACGTCAGGAGTGCGCAAAATGATGCGCCAATCACTTCAGGCTGTTTTACCTGAAATTTCAGGCAATAAAACGTCATTGCTGCGTAAATCGGTATGCAGCGATCTCCTCACACTTTTTAATTCTCCTCATTCGGCATTACCGTCATTACTTGTTTCAGGCATGCCCGAGTGGCAAGTGCATAACCCGAGCGACAAACATCTCCAGAGCTGGTATTGCCGTCAGCTGCGTTCTGCACTGTTATTTCATGAGCCACGGATTGCGGCGTTGCAGGTTAATCTGAAAGAAGCGTACTGCCACACTCTGGCGATCAGCCTTGAGATAATGCTGTACCACGACGATGAACCGCTAACGTTTGATCTGGTCTGGGATAATGGCGGTTGGCGCAGTGCGACGCTGGAGAATGTCAGCTAAGCACAATCTCCAGCTCGCGCAGTTCACGCCAGAAGCGTTCGGCAACGGGATTCATGCGGGTATTCATCCGGTATGCATAGGCCTGAATCGGGATCACCAGTTCGTCCCGATTCAGTACAACGAGCTTCCCGCTGCGAATTTCTTGTTGGATGGCGTACTCCGGCAGCCAGGCAATCCCACAGCCGTCGAGGGCAACCTGCTTTAAAAGCTCGCTCATCGAAGAGACAAAAAAGGTGCTGAAACTTAACTCACTGTGGCGCGTCAGGGTGCGATTAATCAATCGCCCCATGTAGGAGTTGCGGCTGTAATTCAGTAACGGAAAGTGTGGCTGCGCGAGGTTAAAAAGTGCTTCTCCGTGTTCGTCACTGGCGCAGACAGGGAACAATTGAGATTCAAATAAGCGAATGTGGTCAAACGGCGCTTCCAGCAAATCTTCGTCGTGAAAGGAAAAAATACAGTCACTTTGCCCTTCACGCAGTTTATCGACCGCTTCATCGACATCAATGGCTTCAATTGCCCAGGTAAAGAGCGGCGGCATCTGGCTGATAATGGACGGTAAAAGACCGAGGGAAAGAGAGTGTGCAGCGGCTATCTTGATTTTACGTTGCGCGTAATCGCTGCCGCCACGCAGCTCTGCCAGATTGCTCTCTAACTGTTGCAACAGATGGCGGATCTGCGAATGGAAGATTTTCCCTTGTTCTGAGAGTTGCAGCGGCGTTACCTGGCGGTTAAACAATTCAACACCAATCGCCTGTTCCAGCGCACGGATGCGGCGGCTGAATGCCGGTTGCGAGACGTTGCGACTGACTGCCGCCTGGGAAAAATTGCGGCATTTTTCCAGGGTCAGAAAATCATAAAGCCATTTGGTTTCAATATTATGCAAAATCGCACCACAGTCATCCATTACGTTTTACTCTGTCAGCCGCCCTTGCGGGCATTCTACGTCCATTCGGGCGGCTGACAACCGTTTAAGCCGTTTCAAACGTTCCTTTCACGCAGGCTTTGCCGTCTTTGACCATCAGTTTGCCGCGAGCGTATACCTGCTCAATGCGCAGTTCTGGCGTCATGACCAGCAAGTCAGCATCATTGCCTGGCAGAATTTCGCCTTTCCCGGTCAGGTTAAGGAAACCGGCTACGCTACTGGTGAGCGGGCGCAGGGCATCGCTGATACTGAAATCATAGTCTTTGACCAGCACCTGCACGGTTTCCAGCAACGTTTCAAAACCGGCAACACCGATATGGGTTAAATTCCCTTCGTCATCGAAGAACGGCTGGCTACCGTTGCCGTCGGAGCTGAGGGTGACGCGTGCCAGCGGAATACCCGCCTGAACGGCGCGGGCAATACCTTCGGCAGGGGCGACCGGTTCGTCAATGCTGCTGGTGATATCGATAGTGCCGCCTTTGCGCGCGAACTCCAGCGCCTGCTCAAACAACGGAACGTTGCGGTTAACGTGGGTCGGCAGCAACTTGCTGATCGGCACATCGCAGTTTTCCAGCAGGTCATAGACAGGCTGTAACGCCTTTTTGCTGTCGCCCATGTGGAACACGGTGACGCCAGGTTTACCGCCGAGCAAACCGCCAACGCGGGATTCCGCCGCCATATTAGCCAGGTGATAAACGTCCGGTGCGGCAGAACGGTGATCAGAGATGGCGCATTTCACGCCAATCACACGATCGATAATCGCCACGTCTTTTTCCACGGAACCTGTAATGGTGCGGGAAGGGACATGATAAGCGCCGGTCAGCATCCAGGCGCTGATGCCTTCTTCATTGAGCGCACGGGTCTTGGCGAGCAGGGATTCCGGGTGGCGAGAGATAGAGTCGGTGCCCAGCAGACCAACCACTGACGTGACGCCCGCTTCCGTCAGGCGACTTAGCGCCACTTCTGGCGTGCGCGTCGTGGGACCTGCTTCACCACCACCACCAATCAAATGGACGTGTTGATCAATAAAACCAGGACAGAGGATCTGCCCGCTGAGATCGACAACCGTGCAGTCCGGTACAATGTCAGAAGGGATATTGCTGGCAACGGCGATAATTTTGCCGTTAGCGACGAGGACATCGCAAATTCCCCGATCTTCCGGCGCATACAAATGCGCTCCCTGCAGCAGGGTAAAACCGGCTGCGGTATAATCAATCATGGTAACTCCTTGTTAAACAATAAGCTGCATAACCCAGATCGACAGCAATGCGTTAATCACGCAGACCGTAATGATATGCGGGTAATATTTGGCATTCACTTCGGCTGTCCCCAGGCAGCGACCGACATTTTGCACCGGGTTGCCCATTAAATACATCGCGGGCAGTAAAACGGTGACATCGTGACCGGTTAATGCGCCAGCGGTTGCCAGACTGGCGGCAACACCGACTGCGCCACCCATACTCATTAATGCGGCTAAAAGGACGGTTGCCGCTTCACCGGGTAATCCCCACAGCGCCATTACGGGTTCACAGATATGCCCCACCCAGTCGAGCAGGCCGGTAATTTTCAGTGCCTGAATGATGACAAACGCCATCACCACGTTTGGCAGCAGGTTGGTCGTGGCGATAGTAAAGCCACGGCGCGCGCCATCGATAAACATATCCATGACGTTTTTGCGGACCTGAGTTGTCATGCTTGCGCTCCTTGCGTTGGGTTGCGACGTTCTTCGAAGTTAAGCCAGACGCGCAAAATGTTGGCTCCGACAAATTTAAACACCAGGATGACGGCTAAAGGTACGATTACGGACGTGCCCAGAAAGGCGAACACCGCGACGCCGGAAGAGAAGTAGTTGGTGATGATGGCGCTACCGCTGGTTTGATATGCGGCGAAAATCACTTTATCGCGTTCGGTAATTTCCCCTTCCTGCGCCAGCTCTTTGGTCATACAGGCGGCGGCATCAGTGTTTTGCAGGTTAGCGATCAGCGCCAGCGAGCAGATCCCTGGAATGCCCAACAACGGTTTTAGCACAGGTGTCATTAACTGCTGCGCGGCGCGTAATCCACCAAGACCATCGGTAATTGAAATAATCCCCAGAGAGAGAATGACTGACGGTGCCAGCTCCAGCGCAAAGAGAAAGCCATCTTTAGCCCCCGCGCCACCCGCCCCGCGAAATGAGGTGGTGGCTCCGTTCGCACCAGGCAGTTGCCCAAACGATCCGTTCAGAACGGAAAAATCAAAAACGCGCCACCAGCTGTCTGTCCCGGAAAAAACACCGGAAAAAAAGATTATGGTGAGAAAAAAAGCCAGATACCCTTTAATGCCCACTTTTTCTGTCGCCAGATCCCCGGCTACAGCATCCCCTTGTTGTGTCATAACAATCCCCATTGTTTTTTTGTGTTTGTGTGTTGCTTGAGCCAGGAAAATTCCTGGAACTGAAAAACCTTATCAGCCATGTGGGTATGGGGAAAATGCAAGTATGTTTCTGGCTATGCGTTTTTTGCATAGGGGAAACATTACGCTGTGTGGAAAAGGTTCTGCGCAGGATTGAGTTGCAGAAAATTCATAAACCCAGTGACAATGACATTGGTAAATAAAAACAGAAAACCCAGGGACGAAAACGCGATGGCAAAGTACAACGAAAAAGAGCTGGCGGATACGAGCAAGTTTTTAAGTTTTGTCCTCCGACACAAACCGGAGGCGATAGGTATCGTACTGGACCGTGAAGGATGGGCGGATATCGATAAGCTCATACTTTGTGCCCAAAAAGCGGGCAAGCGGTTAACCCGTGCATTGCTGGATACCGTGGTCGCCACCAGCGATAAAAAGCGTTTTAGTTATTCCAGTGATGGTAGGTGCATCCGCGCGGTTCAGGGGCATTCGACTTCGCAGGTCGCTATTTCCTTTGTCGAAAAAACACCGCCACAGTTTCTCTACCACGGTACGGCAAGCCGTTTCCTTGATGAGATAAAAAAACAGGGGCTGATTGCAGGTGAGCGTCACTACGTACATCTCTCTGCTGATGAAGCAACGGCACGCAAAGTGGGAGCAAGACACGGATCGCCGGTTATCTTAACCGTCAAAGCACAGGAAATGGCGAAACGAGGTATCCCTTTCTGGCAAGCGGAAAACGGAGTCTGGCTGACATCAACGGTTGCGGTCGAATTTCTTGAGTGGTAAGGGAAACACTCCTCATGAAGTGACCACTTGCAGCTTAAATAATTGTACTGTGCTGATAAGCGCAGCAATAAACAACGCCGCCGCGCCGCAGAGAGTGGCGCCGGCAAGCGCCGATGTTCCATTGCCGAGCATACTGGTCAGCGCCGGGCCGAGGATTTGTCCAATGCCGTAAATGAGCGTCACAAAGCCTAAAAGATTGAGATTTCCCGGAACGCTCAGTTGGCGGGCGATAGTCATCACCAGAGATGTCGTGCCCATAAAGGTACCGCCAAAACCGATACTACTAATGATAAGCAAGAGAGGAGAGTCGCTGGCGAGAGTAAGCAGCACACTGATAGCCTGCACCAGCAAATTCGCCGTCAGGCAAGGCAAAGCCCCCCAACGTTTTGCTGCCCATAGCCAGCCAAAGCAGCCTGGCACAATTGATAAGCCGACTAACGTCCAGAGATGGGCGGTTAACAATGGTGAGCCTGCATCTTTCGCCATGAGCGGCAGGTAAGTCGCGACGATGATATAACCAAATCCCGCCAGGCCGTACAGAATAGCCAGTAACCACCAGCTCATTATCTGTTGCTCCGTTTTTGCCAATGGCATTGGTGCGATGGCGTGTTTTTTCGAGGGCATTAAAAGCGTAAGTGCAATCAGCATCATGCCAGAAAGCGCCCCGGCGCCTTGCCATAACGTTTGCGAGGATAAGGCAAAATGCAGGCCTGCCAGAACATATTCGTTGCCCAGTGCAATGCCAATGCCAACGCCAGAAAACAAAGCTGCCAGCACAAAAGGATGGCGCGTGTGCTGCATAATCAGCGTCGAACCAAAAATCAGCATACCGGCGCTGGCGACACCCGCCAGGAAGCGAATCAATAACACCAGAATAAATGGCGGCAACCATGCCATTGCGAGGATCAACAACCCGCTCGCCAGGGCAGAAACCAACAGAAATGGGCGCAGGCGCGACGGCTGGTGAAATGCGCCAAACGAAAATAGCAGACTGCCAGCCAGATACCCCGCATAGTTGCCGCTGGCAATCCACGAGAGCTGGCTAAATAAAAACGCCCCTTCCGCCATCATGACGGGCAACATAGGCGTATAAAGGAAGCGACCTAATCCCATACCTAAGGTCAGAACCAGCATCCCGAAAAGCGCGGTGCTGAAAGAAAAGCGTTCTACGGGATGCGAGGACGAAGGCATGTTTAACCTTGTATGTCATTTTTGTTGTTAACAAGTTAATAACAAAAAGGTGAAATATGCCAGCCTGTTAATGCGATGATTTAGGGGTAAAGCGATAAAAACGATTTGGTTCGCTAACGATATAAATATTACCAGAGGCATCCATCGCAATCCCTTCGGCCTGTTTGATGTTATGCGACAAACCTCGACTACCTTTGGTTAGTGATATTTCACCGATAACCTCGCCAACCAGGGTTACTTCCTGGAGTGCGCGAGATTCATGAGACAGCACCAGAAGCGTATTTTTTTGCTGGTTAAATTCTGCGCCGGACACATCATCTAAAGTAAATTGCCGTTGTAGTGCCTCGTCTTTGCTGATGTGTAATTCATTGCTACTTAACAGCCCGTTAACTTTGTAGACCTCAATCGGATTTTTCTCTTTAAAAAACCAGAAAGTGTGATCCTGGCGAGAATAAGCCAACCCTTCAAAACCGCAATTGGTTGGGGAGTCTTGCAGCGGGATTTTTATTTTTTTGAGGATTTTTACTTCCGAGTTTGGGGTCAGTGAAATCACATAAATGGCGTAATCGCGCTCATCGCTAATGACAAACTGATTATCGCCAATGTATTCGATCGTCTCGAGATCCTTAACAAAATCCAGAGGAATTGTGCGGATAAAATCACCATTGGTGGTCATTTCAACAATGGCGGCAGGTTTGTTGATAGTGCTAAAAAGAGTATTGCTTTGTGCCGACCAGGTCAGCGAAGAGATATTATTCGTTATGCCTGCAATTTCTTTGCCGTCAATGGTGGCGTGGTAATTCTGAAATGATGCTGCATGATTGCTTTTACGGGCGCAAGATTGCACGAAGAAAGTACACACTGCCACAATGACAAAAAGAATCACAATAACGAAGATGCGTTTACTTAACGAAATACTTTTTGTCACGGCAATCCCTTTAAGGCAAATCAATAAGATATCGAGAAGTATACGTAGCGATCTTAATGAATCCTTAACGCGGAGAAACCCCGTAATGTGCAATGCAGCGCCAGACACCATCCTGCTGGCAATAAATTGACTCAGTCTGCCCAGGGATCACCCATTGTATTTCCTCGCCGGGGGGACAGGTCAGCCAAATGCATAACCCGCAGCCGCCGCGTAAATCACGGGGAATATCGCTGACGCGAAAAGTCATGCCCGCTGCCTGCAACGCCTTGCGGGTTTGTATGACGCCGACCGTGGAGTGAAATAAAAATAAAAACTCTTTCATCGGCGTGTCCTCACTCGTTGACCAATTACCGCCGCGCCAATTGCGCCAGCAAATTGCGCATCAGGATGGGTATTTACCGGCATTCCCAGGTGAGATTCCAGCATCCGGGCAAACGTCTGGCAATGACTAACGCCACCAGTAAACAGAATCGGCGCTTCACAGGAGAGACGAGCAATGAAATTGGCACTCCTCCGCGCCATCGCGTTAATCACTCCGGCGAGAATCGCTTCTGGCGCGACGCCCGCTGAGCGCAGGCTGATCACTTCTGATTCGGCAAACACTGTGCACATACTCGTGATGGCATGCGGCGTGACATTTTCGGTAATGCTGTCGAGTTGCTCGACGCTGGTGCCAAGCGTGCGCGAGATCACCTCCAGGAAACGCCCGGTGCCCGCCGCGCATTTGTCATTCATCAGGAAATCGCACAGGTTACCGTCATCATCAAGCTGAATCACTTTGCTGTCCTGACCACCGATGTCGATTACCGCGCGCGTTGCTGGCGCAAGAAACCGTGCGCCCAGCCCATGACAGGAGATTTCCGTCACTTGTTTATCGGCAAAATCCACCAGTTGCCGTCCATAGCCGGTGAGCGTCAGAAACGGCGTTGTCTCTAACCCTTCGCGCAGAGTTTCCCAGGCTTCAGTAATTGCTGTTGCCGGACGAAAGGGTGTTGGAACGAGGAAACGGCGCGTAATCACGCCGTCTGCCAGTAAGATCCCTTTGGTGGCGGTAGAACCAGAATCAATGCCAATCGAATATGTCACTGCCACTCCTTACAGCATCTCAATAAAGGCCGCGACACGGGTACTGAGCTGCCCGACATCTGAGGTGGAGTAGTCTGTTTCAATAGCGATATAAGGAATGTTGTGCTGCTGACGCACATGACGTTTAATCGCCAGCGATTCCACCGCGTAGGTATGGCACGCCTGCAAAATCACATCAACTACGCCATCGACCTGATATTCTTCCACCATCTGGCTGAGCATTTGCAGGCGCTGATCGTTCGGCGAAACACAGGAGCAGCCAATCGCCAGATATTTATCCGCCAGTGCGTCGTAGACATCGCCCGTTTCTGCCACGCATTGCTCGGTCGCTTTCGCCCCGGTGCAGTTTTCATAACCGACAACCCAGCCGCCATTCTCTTCAATCGCGCGCACCACTTTTTCTGCTGCGCCGCCAATCGGGCAGCCGGTGATTAAAATGCGTGGACGCAGGGCCAGCCGCTGGCCTTCTTCCCACTGCTGACGAACGCGGGCTGTCATCGCGTCCAGTTCATTGATCAACGCCTCTTTATCGAACCGGAAGGTTGCGCCGTAGACCACTTTCAGAATGTCGCTGCCGCTAAGCGCCGGAGGATTTAACTGCCCAAGATGATAAAAATTAGCCAGTGCGCGACGTTCGCGGTTTTTCAGCGCAATGGCATCGCGCAGAGCATCTTCGCTAATCTCGTGCCCAAAACGTTCTTCTACCGTTTTTTGCAAGCGCAGCATCTCGGCTTTCCATAACGCACGCGAGGCATCGTCCTTAACGCTGTTCGGCAACTGCATCACATGAACAGGTTTAAACTCCGTCATGTATTCATACATTTTCTTTTTGCCGTCGCAGGTGGTTTCACCGACCACCAGATCAGAAAAGTAGAAGTAGGGGCATTTATCGGTTTTGCCGAAGCCGTAGCTGCTTTTAATCAGCGGGCAGAGGTTGCGCGGCAGATCTTTCTCCGCTTCTTCAATGGTTTCATCAGAGGTGGAACAGAGCGAAACCACAACCGCACCGGCTGCCATCGGGATCTCTTGCGGCATAAAGGTGCAGTAAGTGCCAACCAGCGGAATGCCGCGCTCCTTGAGAACCATGACGGTGAGAAAGCCTTTCTGGCGAGCTTCAGAGAACTGAGCGAAAATGGCGGGTAGATCGGTGACAAGTGACATGATTTTCCTTCCCCGTACCACGGGAGATAATGAAAAGAGGCCACATTATTACCATTCTTTTAGTGTGGTTTATTTGATCTCTCTCGCGGTTAGCTACTTAGTTTTTCATGGCTTTCTAAAAATTGCCGAGGGGGAACAAGGCCGGGAGCTGCGACAACAAATACAAAATTAGCCCAATACAACCGCCAACCAGCGTACCGTTGACACGGATAAACTGCAGATCTTTGCCGATATTTAACTCGATTTGCCGCGACATATCCCGCGCATCCCAGCTTTTTACCGTATCGCTGATATGGCGCGTCAGGAATGCAGAAAACTCAGGCGCGACGCGGTGCGCGGCTTGTTCCAGATGACCATTTAACGACGCCCGCAAGGCATCATCGGCAATTAACGTTTCGCCAAACCATTGCCCCGCCCGCGCGATACGTTCTTTCACACGAGAATCTTCACTGTTGATATCCGCTTTCAGCCATTCCCGTAAATCCCCCCACAATTCATTGAGATAGCGGTTAAAAGCTTCATCTTCTTTCAGATAGCTTTTTACGGCATCAGCTCGCGCTGCCATTTCAGGATCGTTTTTCAACTTGTCGATCAGGGTAAAAGTGGCGCGATCAAACGCATGGCGGATCTGATGCGCACGATCGCGGCTGATATCATCAAGCAAAGAATTCACCGCGTCAGAAACCAACTCAGCGCTATGTTCGCCCAGCCATTCAGTAGGCAAAATTTTGGCTTTCAGTGGATGCTCGCTCTCCAGCCAGCGAACAATTTGCTGGGCAATAAACTTGCGCGATTTATCGCGCTGGAGAAGGGCGATCAACTGTGCGATCAGCGTATCCAGAAGCACCTGATGACGATCGTTTTTGGTCATACTCTCCAGCATCAACGCACTGGTGCCGGAAAGATCGACCTTATCAATCGCCCGGTGGACCGCGCGCTTAAGCAGGCGCTGAATACGCGCATCATCGGTCAGTTCGAGAAAACCACTCATGATCTGCAACAGATGCTGACCAACGCGGCGGGCGTTTTCTGGCTGGCTAAACCAGTTACCAATTAGCAACGCCGGTTCGTGACGTCGAATCAATGCCACCAGCGATTGGGTATCGAGAAATTTTTCCTGCACGAACTGACCGAGATTTTCGCCAATCCGGTCTTTATTACGCGGGATAATCGCCGTATGACGAGAAATGATCGGAATCGGCACGCGGCGAAACAGCGCCACCACCGCAAACCAGTCCGCCAGCGCGCCGACCATCGCCGCTTCAGCAATCGCCTTCACACCGCTCACCCAAAAATTGGGCGGCAAAAAAAGCGTAACGACAAAGGTAGCAGCGGCGATAAGTAGTAAAGAGTGCGCCAACATTTTGGCGCGTCTGAGTTCAATGAGTTTATTCATAACGTTAAGAATAGAGCCTGACGGCAGGATCGCGCAAAAATCACCGCTCCTCCGCCAGCTCGGCAGCCTGATGTTGGCGCACGCGATTAAGCAATCCTGCCAGGGTGAAAACGACGATAATGCCCGCCACGACGGCTAACAGATGAAACGGCAAGCGACCGCCGTTAAACCACAGCCAGCGGCCGATTTCGACTGAGACAGACATCACCATCAGGATCACCATATTCAGCGATGCGGAGACGGTCCCTTTCGGTAAGTTATTGGAAAAAAGCGTAAAGCGGAATAAGGTCGGGAAGATTAAACCAATCCCGAAAGCATACAAACTGGTGCCCAGCACCGACCACAGCCAGACGTGCGGTGACAGCAGATTGCCGATAATCAACAGCGCGAGGCCGACCAGTTGAATGGGTACAGCACGCCAGATAAAGCGCGGTTCGGTCGGATCTTTAACGAAACGCGCCACGATGGCATTCGCGACAATCACCGCGCCGAACACCGGAACCTGTGTCCAGGCGAACTGCGAAGTTGTTAAGCCGCCTGCGTCAATCAGGATCACCGGCGAGACAGCCACCCAACTCATCATTGGGATATAGCTTAAAGAGATGGTTGTTGCGCCAAAGAGGAACAGCCGATTGCAAAAGACATTACGAAAATCGCGCAAGACGCTTTTGGCGCTATATGGAACCGCGCCGCGCTTCACCGTCTCAGGCATCGCCAGCAGTAAGCCAACAAATGAGATAAAACCCATAACCGCAATGATGGCAAAAAGGACTTTCCAGTGCACAAAGTGCATCAGAGCTGCGCCGGAAAGCGGGCCAATAATCGGCGCAATCAGTACGATGGAGGTGATAATCGCCATCAACTTAATCCCTTTTGTCTGTCCGAACGCCTCCTGCACCGTGACATAACCAACGGTAGCAATAAAACAGATACTGGTGCCCTGAATTGCACGCGCGATAAGAAACTGTGTCATAGACGTGGTGAACATTGTCGCAGCGCAGGCAAGGGTAAATATTAGCGCCCCGGTAATCAGCACCGGCCTGCGGCCAATCCTGTCGGAAAGCGGCCCCAGCAGCCACTGCAACGCCATGCCTCCAGCGAGATAGAGACTGACGGCAGCCGGAGCCAGACTGACATCGGCATTAAAATCACGGACCACATTAATGATCCCCGGCTGGATCAGATCCGTCGAAAGATAGGCGGCAAAGTCATACAAAATCAACGCCATCGGGAAAAACAGCGTAGCGGCATGGCGGGCAAAAAAACGTGGCATAACAAACAACTCCTTGTCCGGAGAACCCCAACGGGGAAAACGAAATTCAATACCGTCGGTAATGACGAAAGGCAGGCGAGAAGGACAAATGTACTGAATTTCATGTAATCAACCACACTGCCTGTGAACACACAGACAGAGAAATACCTTCTGACTTCGGGTCAGAATGTATAACGATTACAAATAGTCATCAGCACATTACACCTCTTTAATTGATGGGTTGCATAGAAAATATACACCTTAAGTGTAATTAAAATTTGCGGTTAATCAAAAGAGCGCGGTGGAAAGGGGAATATCTGCCGGGTACAGGAAATGTAAAACGCGAGCCTGTTTCCGGAAAAATGTATCGTTTGCAGACGAACAAAAATAGCCTGGAAAGCGCCTCGGGGAACGAGAAATTGCCGGGTGAGAATGGTTTTGTTAGTCGCTAAAGTCGGGCCATCTTATCAACAGGTGACGGATCGCCATGACAAACTTCACGACCAGCACGCCGCATGACGCATTGTTTAAATCTTTTCTCACGCATCCGGATACCGCGCGGGATTTTATGGAGATCCACTTACCTAAAGATTTACGTGAACTGTGCGATCTCGACAGCTTAAAACTGGAATCCGCCAGCTTTGTCGATGAAAAATTGCGGGCGCTACATTCCGATATTCTGTGGTCGGTAAAGACCCGCGAAGGCGATGGTTATATCTATGTGGTGATTGAACATCAGAGCCGCGAGGACATTCATATGGCCTTTCGCCTTATGCGCTATTCCATGGCGGTGATGCAGCGCCATATCGAGCATGATAAACGTCGGCCGCTACCGCTGGTCATCCCGATGCTGTTTTATCACGGTAGCCGTAGTCCTTATCCCTGGTCCCTGTGCTGGCTGGACGAATTTGCCGACCCGACTACCGCACGGAAACTTTATAGCGCAGCGTTCCCGCTGGTAGATGTCACTGTCGTGCCAGACGACGAGATTGTGCAGCATCGCAGAGTCGCCCTGTTGGAGTTGATCCAAAAGCATATTCGCCAGCGCGATCTGATGGGGCTTATCGACCAACTGGTAGTATTACTGGTTACAGAGTGTGCTAATGACAGCCAGATAACTGCGCTGTTAAATTACATTTTACTGACTGGCGATGAAGCGCGTTTTAAGGCGTTTATCAGCGAACTTACCAGGCGAATGCCACAACAAAGGGAGCGAATAATGACAATTGCAGAGCGAATTCATAATGATGGATGGCTGTTGGGAAGGGAGAGGGGGAGGAAAGAAGGGAAAGTAGAAGGGGAACGGAGCCTCCTCCGATTGTTGTTGCAGAATGGGGCCGATCCTGAATGGATACAACGATATACCGGACTTTCGGCAGAGCAAATGCAGGCATTAGATCAGCCCTTGCCTGAAAGCAAGCGTGATCCATGGATCGAGTACTAATCAGAGACGGATGACAAACGCAAAGCAGCCTGATGCGCTACGCTTATCAGGTCTACATAACCCATTAAATATATTGAATTTTAAAGATTTTGTAGACCTGGTAAGGCGTTCACATGGCATCCGGTATGAACAAAGCACACTTTGCCTAAGCCATGCTGGAACGTGGCGATGCCCCTGCAAAGATAAAACGAGTCACAGGCGATTCGTGAGAGGAAATCAGGGGCCTCGCCACTAATTCGAATTCATTCCATTGCCTGATACACGGCCTCGCCAATTTGCTTCAGTGCTTCGCGATAGGTTTCGCTGAGCGGCAAAGCGCAGTTGATACGCAGACAATTACGGTATTTGCCGGAAGCCGAGAAAATCGAGCCTGCCGCCACCTGGATTTTCATGCGGTATAGCTGCCGCGCGACGCAGACCATATCGACCTGTTCAGGCAATTCGATCCACAGTAAAAATCCGCCTTTCGGGCGCGTAATACAGATTTCGCAGGGAAAATATTCCCGTATCCAGCAGGTATAAAGCGCCAGATTGCGCTGATAGATCTGCCGCATCCGCCGGATATGGCGATGATAGTGACCTTCCAGCACAAACGTTGCCGCCGCCATTTGCGTGGACGGCACATTAAAGCTGCTGATGGCGTATTTCATATGCATCAGTTTATCGTGATAACGCCCCGGTGCGACCCAACCCACGCGCAGGCCTGGTGCAATACTTTTACTGAACGAGCTGCACAACAGCACTCGCCCGTCGATATCCCAGGAATGAATGGTCCGCGGGCGCGGATACTCCGTCGCCAGTTCGCCATAGACATCATCTTCAAAAATCACAATATCATGACGCTGAGCGAGAGAGAGAACGGCCCGTTTGCGCGCGTCCGGCATAATAAATCCCAGCGGATTATTACAGTTTGGCACCAGAATGATGCCTTTAATCGGTCACTGTTCCAGCGCCAGTTCCAGCGCTTCAACGCTGATGCCAGTTTCTGGATCGGTTGGGATTTCAATCACTTTCACGCCCATGCCGCGCAGCATCTGCATCGAACCGTAATAACAGGGGGATTCGACCGCGACAATATCGCCCGGTTTACACACTGCCATTAACGCCAGCGACATCGAGTTATGGCAGCCGCTGGTGATGATGATGTCATCGGCGGTGACCACCGAGCCGCTGTCGAGCATCAGGCGGGCAATCTGCTCTCGCAATACTCGCTGACCGGCTAACAAGTCATAACCGAGAACGGTTTGCAGATTATGCTGCACCACCCGGCTTAGCTCCCGCCACAGCGGTTTCAGGCTGGGCGCTTCGACATCCGGTGTGCTTTTGCTTAACGGAACAATGGAACTGTCGCTATGCGCCTCCAGCATATCCAGCACCTGATCCCACTGGGTAATTTCCACCGGGCGCTGCACCGGACGCGTCATCGGCGGTACTGGCGGCTGGGCTTTACGTTGTGCGACAAAATAACCCGAACGCGGCTGCGGAGTGATGAGCTTCATCGTCTCCAGCGTCTGATACGCCTGCTGCACGGTGCTGATACTGACGCCGTGCTCCTGACTTAAGCTGCGCACCGACGGCAATTTCTCCCCGTGACGATACAGCCCTTGCTCAATCCGTTCGGCAAGCAGAGTCGCCAGATGTTGATAACGCGTCATGCTGTATTCCTTATGTGGACCATACAGAGAGAAAAACCGGTACAGATGAGGCTAAAAAACCGGATGCAGATGCTGTTTTAACCTATCTGTATGTTAAATAAAAGTAATATTTGAATCTGTATTGTGAACTGCCAGAAGGTGGATGATGAAGCCTCTGAAAGATGAGGAGGTAGCAGATGGAATTTCACGAAAACAGAGCTAAAGCGCCGTTTATCGGCCTGGTGCAACTCTGGCAGGCGGTGAGGCGTTGGCGGCGGCAAATGCAGACCCGACGCGTGTTACAGCAGATGAGTGATGAGCGGTTGAAGGATATCGGGTTACGCAGGGAGGATGTGGAGTGAGGGGGGATATAGATTTATATATAATAAAACGTTTTTATGTTTTTAAATTAAGTTATAAAAATTTTCCCGAGACAATTCATCAATAGGTATGGAGTGTACAGGAATATCTTCTTCACTAACCTCTTTAAACTCATGTCGATAACGGTCAAAAAACGCACAGTGATTACTTGTGTTTTTTGACTGACTTTACAACTCTCATTATTCGCTATTGTGCAGTTTCTCTAATTGTTTTATACCCTGGAAAGTTAAATGTCAGCTACTGAATACTTTTTAATTGTTTGAGATTTATTTTCATTTGAAATTATAAAATCAGGTGATAAATGAGTTGTGATTAATAGATGGTTGATATCATTTTTATCTAAAATTGATTTATAGTATCGACCTGAAAAAATAGTTGTTGCCGCCTGAGTAACTATACAATATTCTGAAAGGTTTTCTTTCAAATTAGAAATGTTGTGGGGTTTTGTTTTTGTATCTTTTATCTCTAAGGAGCTTGCTTTGGGTCAATCAGAATACATTTCATGGGTAAAATGTACTTCCTGGCTAAGTAACTTTGTGAATCTTAGAGGGTTGAGACAACCGGATGGCCGTCCTCTTTATGAATATCATGCAACCAATGATGAATATACCCAATTAACGCAGCTACTCCGTGCAGTCGGTCAATCACAATCTAATATATGTAATAGGGACTTTGCTGCCTGTTTTGTTCTTTTTTGCTCTGAGTGGTACCGCAGGGATTATGAACGGCAATGCGGATGGACGTGGGACCCTATATATAAAAAAATAGGGATTTCATTCACCGCCACAGAGCTTGGTACTATCGTACCGAAAGGGATGGAAGATTACTGGCTGCGCCCAATTCGATTTTATGAATCTGAACGACGCAATTTTCTCGGAACATTATTCAGTGAAGGTGGTTTACCTTTCCGGCTACTCAAAGAATCAGACAGTCGCTTTCTGGCTGTTTTCTCCAGGATCCTTGGACAATATGAGCAAGCAAAGCAGTCAGGTTTTTCTGCCCTTTCGCTGGCAAGAGCTGTCATAGAAAAATCAGCGCTGCCAACTGTTTTTAGCGAAGATACCTCTGTAGAACTTATCAGTCATATGGCTGATAACCTCAATTCCTTAGTACTTACTCACAACCTAATAAATCACAAAGAACCAGTACAACAGCTTGAGAAGGTTCACCCTACCTGGCGAAGCGAGTTTCCAATACCGTTAGATGATGAAACAGGAACGCATTTTTTGAATGGACTGCTATGCGCAGCCTCTGTAGAGGCTAAGCCTCGACTACAAAAAAATAAGAGTACGCGTTGCCAATTCTATTGGTCAGAAAAGCATCCAGATGAGCTTAGGGTGATAGTATCTCTTCCGGACGAAGTTTCCTTTCCTGTAACAAGCGAGCCGTCAACTACGCGCTTTGAACTTGCCATTTGTGAAGATGGTGAGGAAGTCTCTGGCCTTGGGCCAGCCTATGCTTCTCTGGAAAACAGACAGGCAACAGTTCGATTACGTAAAAGCGAAGTGAGATTTGGCAGGCAAAATCCATCGGCAGGTTTGTCGTTAGTGGCTCGTGCTGGAGGGATGATTGTTGGGAGCATTAAACTTGATGACAGTGAAATTGCCATTGGTGAGGTGCCGTTAACCTTCATCGTTGATGCAGATCAATGGCTGTTACAGGGACAGGCTTCTTGCAGTGTGCGAAGCAGCGATGTTCTGATTGTGCTCCCTCGGGATAATAGCAATGTTGCTGGTTTTGATGGCCAATCGAGGGCAGTAAACGTATTAGGACTAAAAGCACTACCTGTGAAGGGATGTCAGGACGTTACAGTTACAGCAAATGAAACTTATCGGATTCGCACCGGAAGAGAACAAATCAGCATCGGAAGGTTTGCTCTAAATGGAAAGCGTGCAAGCTGGGTTTGTCATCCAGATGAAACATTTATTGGTGTACCAAAAGTCATTTCTACACTACCGGATATTCAAAGCATTGATGTAACGCGTTACCTGAGCGGAATTTCAATTGAGCAATGTCATATACAAGAGATGCTGGGGGCTCAATATCTTTCTATCCGTAATAGTAAGAATGAAACGCTCTTGCGTCGCAAAATCGGTATTTTGCCTGCTGATTTCAGTATTGAGATAAAAGGTGGAATACACGCAAATGAAGGCACTATCGTAATCACCACACAGCATCCTTGTGTAGCAAAACTTAAAGATAAAACATTGGAGGCTACACGTAAGCGTACTGAGGGGCGAACAGAGATACAACTCAAAGCGGAAGGGGTACCTCCGGCATTTATTACATTACAAGTTCTGCCTAATTTGGCGGCTGACCCCATCGATATTGAGTTACCTTTTCCCGCTAAAGGCTGTCTCGCTCTTGATGTAAACGGACGTCCTCTGGATAAAAACATTACGCTGCATGATCTGCTGGGTTCCAGAGCGTTTCTGTTCTCCAGAAATGGCGAGCCGACAAGATATACATTGCAGTTGCATTTGCGCTCCGTTAGTGGATTACAGGCATGGCACGAATGGTGTTATACGGCGTTGAGCGATCGTCCTGTTGAATTGAATCTCTATAGTCTGCGCGAACATATTGAGAACCTGATTTCACTTGAGGCAGGTATTGACCAGGTTGTTGAGATGCGTATTACGGGGGCGGGTGTGGTCATGGCCTGGCAAATTCGTCGCTATAAATACAGTCTGCGCTATGATTATGAAAAAGAACTATTACTCAGCCAGTCAGTGAACCATCGTGCTGGACAGATTCCTTCCCCCGTTATCATGCTGTTAAGTGAACCCGAGAGGAAATCCATCCCCTTAGCATCAAGAATGAGCGAGGGAGTGCCTGTCGGTGAATATGAGTTGAGCTCAATCGTTAACAAAAATGGACCGTGGTTGGTTGTCCCTAAACCGGGTGAAGAGATGGCTTTTCGTCCCTGCTTCATTCGTGGCGAATCTTCGTTACCGGTAGAAGAAAGCAACATCCGCTCATTGCAGAAAGCGACCCAGCTTTTTAATCCACAGGCAGAAGTTAATACCATCACACTGGTTCTCGGACAGATGGCTAACGATCCTGCCCATTCCGGCTGGCAATTTATGCGTAGCCTGTACGATCAATTTGGTTATTTACCACTGGCAACCTTTGAAGTATGGCGTGCACTGGTGCAGCATCCGCAGGCATTGGCAATGTCGCTCTTCAAATTTGAAATGTCAGCAGAGTACCTGAGTCGTATTGAGAATGAGTTCCCTATTCTATGGGAGTTTTTCCCCATCTTTGAGATCAAAGCGGCATCTGAGCGTTTCAAATTGTTCCTGAGCCAAAAAGGTGCACCGGAGGAAACCCAGAAATTACTGGTTACTAATATGTTTCAACGGCTGGGGCTCGTGTTCCCGACATATGCCGATGAAATTGAGAAATGGTTAAGTAACGGACATCTCCCCCCGTCTATTCCTGAGTCTTTTGTCCACGTGTGGTATCAGGAGCTTTTACGTGAGCATAGTGAAGCTCAATGGCCAGAGTACGGCAGCAAGCGGCTGCATAGCTGGATGGCATCACAAAAAAATCCAGTGATTGGTATTAATCCTGACGCAAATCACCGCTATTCCGTGGCCTTGTTACCCGTCTTCGCTGCAGCTGTGGCAAGCGGAAATGCTTCTTTTGAATCTGTATTTGACCGTAAACCCGGTGCCGTATTTTTCCTGAGGCAAGTCAGGGATTTCGATTCCCGCTGGTTTAAGGCCATCTTCCAGTGCAGCCTGTTGCGTTATGTTGCTAAAAAATAAAAAGGAATAAGGATGACTACACGCTATTTTTCGTCACTTATTGAACAATCGTTGTCTCGTTCAACTGAAGCAACGCTCAGTATCATGGGCGTTACCAACCCGCAGCTGCGTGAACATCTCGCGCAACAAATGGGGGCTGATTGTGGGAAACCGGGCTCATTCCTTGCTTCTCCGGTATTCCAGCAAATGTTTGGCTGGAAGGAGTCAAACCACACGATGCGCAGCCTGACGGAAGGCAACGCATTGTTGAGCAAAGCAGTGGTTGATTCACTGGATGATCAGAATAATGGCCGGTACCGGTTTGGTGCTGACTGGAGGCCTTTTACGCACCAGTTAGCCAGTTGGAAAGCTTTGCTGGAAAAGAAACATTCAGTGGTGGTAACCAGTGGTACGGGTTCAGGTAAAACGGAATGTTTTATGGTACCGGTGCTGGAAGATCTTTACCGGGAACTGCATGAAAATGGCAACAATCCGTTGGTCGGTGTCCGAGCCCTTTTTCTCTATCCATTGAACGCCCTGATTAATTCACAGCGCGAGCGTCTGGATGCCTGGACGCGTGGTTTTGGTACAGGGATCCGCTACTGCCTTTACAACGGCAACACCGAAAACCTACACGCTTCGGTAAAAAGCGAACAGGCAAAAAGGCCGAATGAGGTGCTCTCGCGCGAAAAAATGCGTGAAGAACCTGCGCCGATTCTGGTGACCAACGGCACGATGCTGGAATATATGATGGTTCGCCAGGTCGACGCCCCGATTATCCAGCAATCTAAAGCACAAAAATCACTACGCTGGATTGTACTGGATGAAGCGCATACCTATGTAGGGTCGCAGGCCGCTGAACTGGCGCTCCAGCTGCGTCGTGTGATGACCGCGTTTGGCGTGACACCAGATGACGTGCGCTTTGTCGCGACCTCTGCGACCATTGCCGGCAGCGACGCTGAAAAGCAGCTGAAAAAATTTCTCTCTGAATTATCCGGTATCCCGCAGGAGCGCATCAATGTTCTGGACGGAAGTCGGGTGATTCCTGAACTGGAACCATCCAAAAACGTTTCTGTTCCGTTAGACGAGATAGAGCAAATACCTGATCTGGATCTAAGAGATAAAAATGATAATAAAATTAAAGGGATAAGTCCTGAGCGCTTTTATGCGCTTACGCATTCCCCCGAAGCGCGTTACATACGTGAGATGTTGGTCAAACAGCCCAATCCGATGAAGCTGGATGAGATAACAGAGCGGTTACACGTGCTGACAAAACAGCATTACAGCCAGCAGGAAGTACTGCGTTGGATCGATGTCTGTTCAGGGACTCAACCTAATGCAAAGGATCCCGCATTTCTTAAAGTCAGGGCGCATATCTTCCAGCGTAATACCCAGGGAATATGGGCTTGTGTTGATAAAGATTGCAGATTAAAGCACGGTACACCGCTCGACAAAGGCTGGCCCTTTGGCTATGTGTATGTGAACCAGCGACAAAATTGTGACTGTGGAAGCCCTGTATACGAAGTTGCATTCTGTAATGATTGTAATGAGCCTCATCTTCTGGCACGGGACAAAAAGGGCAAACTAGTCCAGTGGGAAAATAAAGGTGGCGATGAATTCTCTTTGCAGGATGAAGTACCTGTTGAACATGACGCTACAGAAGAAAAAGTCGAAAAAGAGAACAGTTTTCAGCCTCCGTTGATTATTGCCGCAGGAGAGACCAGCGAGGCAGGTTATACCCTACAACGCCTCGACCGTCAGACGCGCCGTATTGGCGTTATTAACAATGACAGCATTCCGCTGATTATTAATGATATTGAACAGGTTTGTAGTGCCAGTGGCTGTGGCTACAGAGGCATGAGTGGGAAACAGCCCTTCCGGCGTGCACTATTAGGTGGGCCATTTTACGTTACTAATATCGTGCCCACCGTTCTAGAGTATTGTCAGGACTTTACCAGTGATGAAGGCAAAGAGGGCGTCGGACCAGATTCGTTGCCAGGACGAGGTCGTCGACTCATCACCTTTACAGACAGTCGACAAGGGACAGCCCGAATGGCGGTGCGTATGCAGCAAGAAGCAGAACGCAGTCGCTTACGCGGAAGCGTAGTCGAAATTCTCAGCTGGCATCAAAGGACGCAAACGTCTACAGCGCCGAATGCCAATGCCGATCTGGAAAAATTAGCGGCCAGGGCGAAGCAAGCCCGTGAGCAGGCAGAAGAATATCGAAGCTGGGGAATGCCAGACCAGGCGAAATTGTCACAAGCACAGGCTGAACAGCTTGAACAGGCTTATCAGGCTGCAACCGGTGGGAAAGCCGCGACTATCCTGGTATCCCGAACCTGGACGGAGATGGTTAACGAGCTTAAAGAGAGAGCCGATATCCGCGGGCCGGTTCTGCAATATAACCATTATCTTAAGCCTGAAGTGTTTAATGAAAACGGCGGCCCCCTTAAGCTTTCTGAAATGTTGTTGTTCCGGGAATTCATGCGTCGCCCTAAACGGACTAACAGCCTGGAAACACAGGGGCTGGTTCAGGTTGGTTACCAGGGGCTGGAGAAAATACATAAGAGCCCCTTGCACTGGCAGGAAAAAGGATTAACGCTGGATGACTGGCGCGATTTTCTCAAGGTTACGTTGGATCATTACGTTCGCGAGAGCAACTTCACACAGCTGGATGATGAGCTGAAAAACTGGATTGGTAGCCGTTTTTCATCAAAATTCGTCCGTAACCCGGAATCAAAAGATCCTGAAGATAATCAGAACAGACGCTGGCCTCAAATTCGTAATGGCAACGTATCCCATCGTTTAGCGAAGTTGCTGATGCTGGGGGCTGGATTCAAAACCGTCAATGCGGCAACTATTGATATTATCAATACATGGCTGAAAGAAGCATGGGCCCAACTTACCGGACCGCTTGCAGTACTGAAACCCGATGGCAACCGTTTTTATTTACCGAAAGAGCATATGACTTTTTCTTTAATCACGGATGCCTGGATTTGCCCGGTAACCAATAAAATCCTGGATACGGCTTTTAAAGGCTTAACCCCTTATCTGCCTACCCATATTTCGTTCGAGCATCTTACCCTGGCGCAATATGACACTTTTGTCGCGCAGAAAGTCACAATGCCGGAAATCTGGAAGCTGGATCGTTCACAGGAAGACTACGCAGAGGGTCTGGCAAAAGCACGCGACTGGGTCAGCCATGATCCGCTGATCGCACAATTGCGGTCGGAAAACGTCTGGACAGACATTAACGATCGTGTCGTGGAAGGCGGCTTCTACTATCGTACTGCCGAGCACTCTGCCCAGCAGTCGTCAGAACGTCTGCAAAGCTATGAAAAGATGTTCAAGAATGGGCAACTAAATGTTCTCAACTGTTCCACCACCATGGAAATGGGGGTTGATATCGGGGGTATTACTGCGGTGGTAATGAACAACGTACCGCCACATCCGGCCAACTATTTACAGCGCGCCGGGCGAGCCGGGCGTAGTAAAGAATCACGCGCGATCTCTTACACCCTATGTAAAGGTAACCCACACGACCAGCAGGTTTTTGCCAACCCGCTCTGGCCATTTGAAACCATGATCCCGGCACCCATGGTCGCGATGAACTCCGCCCGACTGGTGCAACGTCACGTCAATGCATTATTACTGTCCGACTTTTTATGTAACGTTATTGGCGAAACCGATAAAGAAAAAACCAGCCTCGATAGCCTCTGGTTTTTCGGTGAAGATGACGGGCAGTCAAAATGCGAACGCTTTAAAATCTGGCTGGAACGTCCGGTTCTTGATATCGACACGGCGCTGGAACGGCTGGTGAAAGGTACGGCGTTGCATGGTGCAAGAGCCGAATATCTGCGGGATAAAACAATCAACGCGATCACCTTCCTGCAACAGCGGTGGCTCTCCGTTTATCGCGATCTCGTGACACAGGAGCGTGAGTCGCAGCCGCAAACGCCTTATCGTAAGCGCATAGAGCTGGAGAAGAAACGGCACTGTGGCGAGTATCTGCTGCGCGATCTGGCTGCCAGAACCTTCCTGCCGGGATACGGTTTCCCGACAGATGTAGTGACGTTTGATAACTTCACGATGGAAGATTATATCCGCGAAAAATCGCAGAAAAGTCGTGATAAAAAGGACCGTGAAGATAACGTTTCCCGTTATAAAGGATTACCTTCCCGTAACCTCGGTGTTGCCATTCGTGAATATGCACCGGGAGCAGAGATCATCCTTGATGGCCGTGTCTTCCGCTCTGCCGGTGTCTCACTGCACTGGCACAACATTAATGCTGATACCAATGAAGCCCAGCGTCTGGATTGCGCCTGGCGCTGTCACAAATGCGGGACCATTGGCTATGAAGAGGGGATGAGCAGTTCCGGGATGCTCTTTTGCTCCAATAGCGCCTGCGGCGAAAAAATAATCATGGATAATCGCCGTCAGGTGCTGCAGCCTGCCGGGTTTGTCACCGATGCACACGCTCCGGTAACGAACAATATTGAAACCATGAAATTCGTCCCGGTTGTCCCCGCGTGGGTCTTTGTTAAAGCAGAGCCCGTACCGTTGCCTAACCCGCTAATGGGTTATATGGCTTCTGGGGCTGATGGGCATGTTTTCCAGCAAAGTTTGGGGGAAGGTGGACACGGTTATGCATTGTGTCTGAGCTGTGGCCGTGCTGAGTCGATGCTGAATGAAAATGATGCGCCGAAAAGTATGGAAGCTCACTATCCACCGCGTCCGGGTAAAGCGGATCGCGACAGCCAGAATCATCGTCTGATTTGCCCCGGTTCGACGGCACTCATGAAGAATGTCACCCTGGGCGCACTGGCGCGTACCGATGTCTTTGAAATGGTTCTGCGCAAACCGCAAAACGGCGAGTATCTGCCAGATAACACAGAGGAGGGGCGGATTGTTGCCATGACTCTGGCGGTTGCTCTGCGTCAGGCGCTGGCGGGCGTTCTGGGTATCTCTGCCGCAGAACTCGGCTATTCTGTACGTCCGGTCAGACTGGAGGATGGGCAATCGGTATTAGCCGTACAGCTTTATGATGTGATCAGCGGTGGTGCAGGTTTTGCCTCCAGCGCACCGGTACACATTGAAGCTATATTGCAGGGAATGGTGAAACAGTTAGGCTGCCGCCATTGTGAGACTGCATGTAGTGAATGCCTGCTTGATTCCCAGACTCGCCACGATCACGATTTGCTGGATCGCAAAGCGGCGCTGGCCTGGCTTGGCGATGACTTCACGTATTACATCGGTTTACCGGATGAAGAGACATTCTCGCTGCCGGATGCCCGCTACTGCCCTGGCGCCATTGGCGATACGATTCGCCGGGCGATTAACGAAGGCGCTGAAAAGCTCACCCTGTGGATGACCGGCGCGCCCAATGAGTGGGATTTATACGCACGTCAGTTCCGCGCGGCGGTTCAGAACTATCGGCTAAAAGACAACGTCGAGGTCGATCTTGTTATTCCTACGGGAGTGGATGACCCGGACCTGTTGCATGAACTATCGCAATTTACTGCGCTGGGTGTGCGGCTGTGCCATGTTGAACAGGATCTGCAATTACCGATCGTTGCCCAGGTCACCTTTACCGATCGCGTGATGACGCTGGCCTCTCGCAGCCAGCAGGCAACGATTCCGGGGCCGGAGTGGCACCTGAATGACGAACTGGTGGTGCGTAGTCTCGGTTATAAAACGGTAGAACTGAACGAGTTTATTCTGCCGGCTAAAGCCACCAACGCTGTCGAGCGGGTCAAAGACATTCAGATCCACAAACAGTTGAATGGACCACTGTCGCAGTTTGGGCAACGCTTCTGGGACGTGCTGTTTAACGACCATGAAGAAGCGCAGTCACTGATGAATAACACGCGAATTACCGGCGTTCACTATACCGATCGCTATCTGCAAAACCCGGTTGCGCTGGCGTTGTTGGGATCAATTCTGAGACCGCTAAAAACAAAGCTGACCGATGGCGCTGAAGTGACGCTGGATACGCTATTTAAAGATAAAGATCGCCCCGGTAACCGGCCTTTCCATGACTGGATGAGTATAGCGGATTTTCAGGATTTCGCTGATCAGTGGTTTGCTGCTGCGCTGGGCAGGCCGGTAGAACTGACGGTGTTCGACTCGCCGCGCGATATCCCTCACCATCGTAAACTGACGGTGACTTTTGAGGATGGTCAGGTATTGAAGATCCGCTTCGATCAGGGGATGGGCTACTGGCGCATCAACTTTTCATCGCAATGGCATTACTTTGATTTCCGCGATGACGTTTCTTTCCAGTTAGTCAAAATGGCTCAGGCCTGCAAGGAAGGGAATGTCGCCAACAGCGAAGAGAGTTGGGCAACGGATGTGCTGGTGGAGGTGATCGCCTCCTGATGATGAGCCGCTCCCGATGTGGTGTCGGGAGCGGTATTTTCTATAAAACTTACCGCTTATTTGAGATATTCATCGAAAATGTCGAGTAATTCTTGATGTATACACGGCCATTCCTGACCTAAATTGACGGTACACAAGCCAATATCGAAGCCATTAATTTTATAACGATGTTTCACTGCGGTATCTACGTGGGGATATATTAATAATCCCCCTATGTTTTCGCCATTTTCAGGCTTTAACGACCATAAGTAATTCATCAGTTGATAAAGATTTTGCGAATGAAATTTTTCTGTTCCCATTCGTCGTGAAAAAATGCTCTTATAGTATTTGGCGTCAACGATAAGTATTTTTTCTGATGAGCGAATGGTGATGTCAGTTTCCATTCGAGGTAACAAATTAAGTGACTGATCCGATATGCTCGATGCATCCCATTTTAAATAAGAGCGGGTTGTGTTTGCAGACGTTAATTCACGACGGCAAAATTCATAAAGAAACTTTTGATAAAGTAATGACATCTCTTTTTCGTTTCTTTCAAAATCATAGAAACGGTAGTGTCCTTTGTTTTGACCTGGAATAGAATTATTGACGATGAATTTGCAGACACTGATAACGAATTTATAATAACGCGTATTTTTTCCGCCATTCAGATAGCTGAAATGCTGCGGAGTTAAATGAAGAGTGCTAATGCCCGGTAATTTTCTATAAAGTGAACGAGCTTCATCTCTGATAGTTGAATTTAACTTTTCATGCTTAATTAATATGGCTAATGTGCTTTTTATAATTCGGTTAGCCAGCGTGTCTTCATTAAGCATATCAAAAGTACTGACGGTTTTCCCATGATTAAGATGGAAGCCGCGTATTGTTTTAGCAAACTCTATTCGCCCTTTGATGCCAGGAATGATCTCGGTATTAGGATTGTAATCAAGCTCAAGCCCTCGGCGTGAAAGCTGTAAAACCCCTTTATTTAATACATACCCCAGGATATCAAGAAGATTGTTACCGGGTATGGCTTCAAGGTTTGCCTGCTTAATTTCCTGTAAATAACCCCATGCATAGGTAAGCATGTAATAGATATTACGGACAGGTATCACGGGCTGTTCCACTATGAGTCCCCTAATAATTTGTTGGTCCATTTCTGTTGTTTATAGGGGTCATCAAAGAAATATTCTTCGAGTAAAGGGGCGATATCCGTCATCACAATTTCATTAAGCCATTGCGTATCCGGAGAGGTGCCATCTTCCAACCCACAGCAGAAGTAACTATGCCCAATGCGGAATCCTTTCCCAAGGATAGTGGCCTCTTTGCTGATTTCCTGGTTCAACTCGTTCATTTTTTGGCATAAAGACTCAACAAATGAAGGTTCTGCTTTTTTATTCAGTAAAAAATTCCGGAACTGTGGTGTATCAAAACCTGGCTCAATATCTATGAAAGAAAATCGTCTGCGTAGGGCATAGTCAACAACGGCCAGAGAGCGATCGGCAGTATTCATTAAACCGATGATATAAACATTCTCCGGGACATAGAATCGTTCTTCATCGTTTTCGGAGTAGGTTAGGGGAACAGACCAGTTTTCACCTCGTTTATCATGTTCCATTAACATCATCACTTCGCCAAATACTTTACTGAGATTGGCACGATTGATTTCATCTATAATAAAAATATACTTTTTCTCTGGCTGCTCTTTAGCTTGCTGACAAAAATTGTAAAATATGCCGTCTTTACGTCGGAAGCCGACGCCATTCGGACGATAGCCCTGTATAAAATCCTCATAGCTATAAGATTGATGGAACTGAACCATATTGACGCGTTGCGGAGCCTTTTCTCCTGTCAGCAAGTAAGCCAGACGGCGTGCAACAAAGGTTTTTCCAACGCCGGGCGGCCCCTGGAGGATAATATTTTTTTTGATGGTTAATCGTTTGAGTATCGTCTCTATTGTGGTTTCAGGGATAAACAAATCATTTAACGCATCTTCCAGACAGTATGATTCAGTTTTTGACATAGGTGGAATAACACTCTTGCCAGAATTAAATATTAATTTATAGTCGTTGATTATGTTGTCCAGCATAGAGGCAAATCGGGTGTAATCAATACCCTGTGAGACTTTTTGGGAACAGGCGTAATAGGACTGTCCGTATTTTTTAGGATATACACCCGAAGTTGCCTGAAAATACTCTGCGATTGTTTTAGGTATGTCTGAAGAGAACTGCCATTGGGCATGTGGTTCATTCGTGTCGCTTATACCATAAGCCAAAACCAACTCATCAAAATCTTTATAATAGAGAATAACGGGATATATACCGTTAGAAGCTTCCTGACCTTCTCCAAGAAATGCAAACCAGGGAATAGACGTAAAATTACCATAACCGAAACTCAATTTTACTCGCAGGTTACGGTAAGACGTTGGATAATCTTTAGTGGATTGCGAACGTTGTTGCTGTGCTTGCTTAATAAATTTTTCAATCCAGGGTTGAATAGATTCCATAAGATATGCCTTCCTCATTGCTAAGCCTCTATTATCGCTTTCGCAACGTACTGAAACAATAGATTTTTACTGCAAAATCAGACTGGTAAATATTTACTGAGGGGGAAAGTTTCTATTGAGTCAGTGGAAGGCTCCCGGTGGTTAACCGGGAGTAAACGCTGTTACGCGACTTTCTGTTTACCGGCAATCACTCCAATAAACGCCTGCACCTGCTTTTGTTTACGCGCCGACAGTTTGCACACCTGGCGTAGCGACTGCATCAGTTCGCTCTCCTCGGCGGCGGGTGGTTGGGCGGTGAGGACAATACAGCCTTCCATAACTTTGACATCTACCGCCGTGCCAGTGGCAAAACCGGCGGCTTCCAGCCACTGACCTTTCAGGGTGATGGCGGGAATACGGCTGTAATCCGGGTAGCGACTCGCATAACCGACGGTGACATGACGGTTATTTGCCGGGGAGACTTCTGCTTCGAACGGTTGTGCAATAGAATGCGTGTCAGTCATAACTGCTATTCTCCAGGAATAGTGATTGTGATTAGCGATGCGGGTGTGTTGGTGCACATCCGCACCGCGCTAAATACCTGTATATATCATCAGTAAATATGGGGAAAGTCCAGCTAAAAATAGAATAAAATGGGCAATTTCTGGAATGATTTAAATATATTTATGTGGGTTATGATTGGCGTGAAATAATAAAAAGCGCACCGGAAAGGTGCGCCAGAAAATAATGTTCAGGATTTTTTACGTGAGGCTTTTTTACCCCCGCTAGCTGCGCGTTCAGCTTTGATTTTTTCCAGCAACGCGGCGGCGCTGTTTTCTCCGCTGATCAAATCCGGGTTTTCGGCCCGCCACTGGGCGGTAAGTTCACCACGGAACGCTTTTGCCAGGATGGATTGCGTCAGGTTGTTGACGCGGGCTAAGGCGTTGTTGACCTGTTTTTCTATGGTGTCGGCGTAGGCGAAGAGTTGCTCGACGCGGCGAACGATTTCGGCTTGTTCTTTTACTGGAGGTAATAAAACAACTTGGGATTTGATATCTTTTCCTGAAATACCTTTTTGACCAGAAGTTGTTTTCACGCAGTTCATCATTGCATTTCGTGCTGAGGGGGATGAAAAAAATATTTCGATATATTCTGGTAAAGCATCTTTGGTTAATCGAGCTCGAATAAGTTTATCAGGATATAGCAAATTTTGATGTTGTAATTTTTTCAATAACCCACAAACACCAACAAATTCTAAACTTCCGTTATAGCGAGTAAATAAAAGATCTCCATCTTGTAATTTGTGGCGGTTTAGTTCACTTTCTGAACATTCTAGAAACCGAATATCGTTTTGATCTACATGGCCAGCACGTACAGAACTAATGCGTAGTATTGGATGACCAACACCACTTTCATTTGGCTTTGATGAAAGACCATTACGTAATTCAGTTAAGATAGATTCAAAATTTAACTTCTTAAATACAGAATGTTGCGGCTCAAAATTACGCCATTTTTCTGTCAATTTTCCATTAACTGCGCCCCCCAATACCGCTTGACGAAAACGTTTCAGGATTTGTGGGATTTGCTCAAAACGTGCTTTGGTGCTGTCTACCTGCGCCAGCAGCGTATCGAGTTTTTCAGCGATGATTTTTTGTTCGGCAAGTGGTGGGATTGGTATATTTATCAAATCAAAGCTTGCCGGCTTAATATTATTAATATTTGCACCAGCAGAAAGTGATGAAATTTTGTTTCGTTAAAGAGAAGATTTTGTGAAATGAGCAATAAAACCAGAAAATATAAGTTTTTCAGGACGTAATACACCGCAAAATGCGCCGAAACTACATTCAAATGGTAGATGCTGATGTGCGGATTTACCAACTACGGATTTGCTCCCTGATGACATTGCAATAACAATATCTTCAGGAGATATTTTTTGACTTTCTTTAACAAGATTTTTAGGAACAAAAACCAAGTCCGTAGTATCAAACTTGCCATTCTGAATATTGTTCGCACGGATAAGAGGCAAATAATCATCTTTTAGATAATTTATTGCCTGCTCTTTTTTATACGTTACTCCTCGGATTAGAGTTGTGACCGTAGATACTGGGGCGATAACCCACCCCTCCGGCAATTTCCCCGCACTCATTCCTTCACCCCACCAAACGCTTCTTCCAGCAACTGACGCTGCAAATCGGCCTCATCGCTCGCCCCCAGTTCACGCATCAGCGCATCCAGTTCAGACAGCGCCTGTACCAGTTCGCCCATCGCTTCTGCCGCTAATACATCCGGCTCCGGCAGGCTGTCGGCATCAATACTGTCTTTATCTTTCAGCCAGGAGATATCCAGCGAATCGGATTTTGCGGTGCGGATCCACTCACGGCTGAACTTGCGCCAGCGGCTGGTAGCAAGATGCTGGTCGGTGTTTTTGTTCTCTTCGCTGTCGGCAACTTCCGTCTCTTCGGCGTTAAAACTCCATTCACCTTCAGTGCGCGGGCTTAAACCGTGCGGGTCTTCGCCATACACGCGCTCAAACGGCTGCAAATGCTCGTCGGTAAACGGTGTGCGCTTGCCGAAACTCGGCATATTGGTACGCAGGTCATACACCCACACATCATCGGTACAGTTCTTATCCTGATTCGGGTTCGCCACCGTCCCTTTGGTAAAGAACAGCACGTTGGTCTTCACGCCCTGAGCGTAAAAAATACCGGTCGGCAGACGCAGAATGGTGTGCAGATGACACTTATCCATCAGGTCACGACGAATGTCGGTGCCTTTGCCGCCTTCAAACAGCACGTTATCCGGCACCACCACCGCCGCACGACCGCCGGGATGCAGCGTTTCGATAATATGCTGCATAAAGCACAACTGTTTGTTGCTGGTCGGGTGAACAAAGGTGCGGGTAATGTTGGTGCCTGCGGCGCTGCCAAACGGCGGGTTAGTGGCGACAATATGCGCCTTCGGCAGGTTTTCACCGTCGCTACCCAGAGTGTTGCCCAGACGGATTGCGCCGCCGTGGTCGAGGTTGCCTTCAATATCGTGCAGCAGGCAGTTCATCAGTGCCAGACGACGGGTGCCGGGCACCAGTTCGAGGCCGATAAACGCGCGGTGGATCTGGAAATCCTGCGTGTCGCCATCAAGGTCGTCCAGATCATTGGTTTGCGACTTAACATAGCGGTCGGCTTCAATCAAAAAGCCCGCCGTACCTGCCGCCGGGTCCTGCACCACTTCACGCGGCTGCGGTTTCAGCAGATGAATAATGGTTTTAATCAGCGGACGCGGGGTGAAGTACTGGCCTGCACCAGACTTGGTTTCATTCGCGTTCTTCTGCAACAGCCCTTCGTACATATCGCCGAAGTCATCGCGCGACTTACCGTGCGCGCCGTTGTACCAGTCCAGCGAATCCATATTGCTGACCAGTGCGGTTATTTGTTTCGGCTCGGTGATGGTGGTACTAACATTATGAAAAACTGCCTGTACCAGCTTTTTGTCATCTTCGCCTAAATGCACGAGCATTTTTCGGTAGAACTGCAACTGCTCCTGGCCGATGCGGGATTTCAGGTCATCCCAGCGGTAACCTTCCGGCAGGTATTCCGCTTCCTGACCGGTCTCTTTACACATTTTCAAAAACAGCAGCGAGGCGAGTTCATTGACGTAGTTTTGATAGGAAACGCCGCCATCGCGCAGGTTGTCGCACAGCTTCCACAGCTTCGCGACCAGATCGTTATTGTTCATTGTGAGTTCCGTAAATTAAGCAGCGGCCCAAATTCATCGAGCCGCAGAAGAAGAAATTGCCGAGGGTAATATACACAAAATCATTCAGGTTGCATCAAGGCGGCAAGTGAGTGAATCCCCGGGAGCGTACAGAAGTACGTGACCGGGGTGAACGAGCGCAGCCAACGCAGAGGCAGCCTGAAGGATGAAGTGTATACGTGTCAGGCCAGCTCGTCCCAGATATAATCGCTGAATTTGCCCAGCAGGGTATCGAGATTATCGTCAAAGGTTCTTTGCAGCATCGCCTTCCCGCCGCGACGGTGGAAGTTGCCGGTTTTGAAGACATCGTCGTCGAGCACCACTTTCTCTTTCAGCGCCTGCGCTAAACGATCGAGCCAGCTTAATTGCTCGCTGCTCCAGTCGTTTTCGCCCTTAATGCGCGTCAGCGCGTGATCGACACGTTCCTCAAACGGTTTCAGCGCATCGCCCACCGCAGCGCGGCGAATATGACCAATCAGCCGGGCGGCGATATCTTCATTGCGCGTCTCTTTCCATGCTTTGCGCAGGGAAGATTCCTCAAAGTGCTGGCGGTCAAACCACTCCTGTAGCTCGACCAGCCCTTTACGGGTGAGATCGCGCGGGCGATTAATAACTGCCTGCAATGCCGGTTGCGCGTTCGGGGAACGTTGCACCAGCGAGTCAAAGGCTTCGAGGAAATCCTGCGGCGTGTCGTAATCACCGTACAGCGATTTTACACTCACCACTTCATCGTCGATATCGAGAAAGATCGGCGCATCATTCAGGTTGTTGATGTCCGTTTTCAGCTTTTCCAGACGGCGATAAAGCCAGGCAGTTTGTTAAAGACTTCGGCGCTCCAGTGCGGCCCTTTTTCCCGCAGGCGCGAGGCGAAGCCGTTAAAGTTCACGCCCGCCGCGTCCTGGCATAGCTCATCCAGACGACGCAGCTGTTTATCTATCGTTTCGCTGCGGTCACGGTTAAACGTGGCCAGACCGATGATACGCTGGAGCTTCGCCACCAGTTGTTCATGGCTGTGCTCGGCAAAACTGCGGCCATCCGCTTCGGTGATTTTATAGGTTTCTGAATCGGTAATTTCATTGACCAGCGTTTGCAGTTCCACCTTCGGGCGCACCACCACCGGACGCATGGTGTCGACGCTCTCCAGCGTGCTGTAGATATCGACACAGTCAAAAATCTTAAAGCTGGTTTTATTCACCTCCGGGCATAAGCGCGTGGCGCGGCCTTTCATCTGTTCGTACAGAATGCGGCTGCGTACTTTACGCAGGAACACGATATTACAGATCGACGGAATATCGACGCCGGTCGTCAGCAGGTCGACGGTTACCACGGTATTGGGCAGCCGCTCTTTATTGAAGCGGGTGATCATGGTCTGCACTTTGCGCGCGTCTTTATCGGCATCACCGGTGATCTTGATGATCGCGTCGTGCTCCAGTTGCGGATACTTTTTCTTGAACGCGGCACGCAGCTCTTCCACCACCATATCGGCATGGGCATTGGTGACGCAGAAGACCAGCGTTTTTTGCGATCCGGTCGGGTCAAGATAATTGGTGAGTGCGTTACAGACGGCGCGGTTAAACGCCGGGATCACCAGGCCACGGTTAAAGTCGGCGACTTCAAAATCCTGATCGTCTTCCAGGGTGTCATTGATCACTTCTCCCTGCGGGCTGATGCGCTCTACCTGCTCGCCTTTGGAGAGATAAACCCCCTCCTGCGCGTTGCGGGTGATGATCTGAATAGGCGGATCCTGGTCGATCAGAAAACCGTCGATAACCGCGGTACGGTAGGTATAACGGTAAACCGGCTCGCCGAAAATCTGCACAGTATGTAGCGCCGGGGTGGCGGTGAGAGCGATTTTTACCGCATCGAAGTGATCGAGAATGCGACGGTAGGCAGAGACGTAATCCAGCTGGCTGCGGAACTGCAGTTCGCCTTCGGTCTGCTCTTTATCGAGAATATAGCCGCGATGCGCTTCGTCAACGACGATACAGTCGTAACGGGCCACCGGCATCGGTTCATCTGATTGCAGGGTGCGTTTCACCAGCGACTGTACGGTGGCAACGTGAATTTTGGTGCTGTCTTCCGGGAATTTATCCGTCAGCCCTTTAATGTCGAAAATGCTGTTGAAGGTGTCGCCGTTAATACGCGTATCTTCAAACGCGCCCAGCGCCTGTTCGCCAAGAGAACGGCGGTCGACAAGGAAGAGAATGCGTTTAAAACGCTGGGACTGGATCAGGCGGAACATCATGGCGATTGCCGTACGGGTTTTACCGGTACCGGTCGCCATCGCCAGCAGGATCTCTTGTTGCCCCTTGACGATTGCCTTTTCAACCGCGCGGACGGCATCTTCCTGATAATAACGCAGGCCCAGCTCGCTCATGCCAGGGTTATCGGCAAACCACTGATTCTGTTTTTGCGGTTCGCTGCCGAGCATTTCCAGCAGCTCTTCCGGGCGGTGCCACTCGGGTAAGGCTTTCGACATATTGCGGGTATCACGCACGTCGCGATACCAGATGCCGCTTTTGGTCTTCATTGTTGCGCGGTATTCGCGCCCGTTGGTCGAGTAGCAGAAGGGGATTTTAAACCGTTGTTTGCCGCTGGTGTCCTGCCAGCTGGTTTCATACTCTGGCACTGCTTCATGCACTTCATCCGGTGAGTAGTGCTCAAGCAAGGTTTCCCGCAGGAAGCCATTATCGAAACATTTACTGTAGCGATACGACTCATTGAGCCTGGCGGGAACGTCGATATTGTTACGTTTCGCCTCTACCACCGCGATGGGTTTGAGGCCGACAAACAGCACATAATCCGCAAAGCCCTGATTACCCGTTTCATCTTTTCCGGTCGGCCATTCGGCAATGGCTTTATTGACGCCGGGTTCCGGACGTGCGCCTTTGGAGAAGCGCAGGGTTTTGCTGTCGGCCTGCCAGCCTGCTTTACGCAGTTGCGCATCAATCAGGAAGCGACTCTCTTCTTCGCTAAGGTTGAGTGTGCGCTTGATGGCCTGATCGGTAATTTCTTTGTGGTAAGCCTTACGTTCCTGTTCGGTCTGTTTTGCCAGTTCCGCGTTCTTCTCGGCGAGCTGTGCTTCCAGTGCCGCAAGGCGAGCCTGGGTTTGCGCTTCGGTTTCCTGCTGTTTGCCTTCCAGAATGGCGATATAGCCGTTCAGGGCAACCAGCTTCTGCTGTTGCGCTTCGACTTCTGCCTGAGTCTGCGCTTTTTCTCGCACCTGCTGTTCAAGCTGTTGTTTTAGCGTCAGCACTTCCTGGTGATAGAGGTTTTCACCACGTTCCGGCAACACAAACACCGGCACCGGGAAGTCATAATCTTTAGTGACCAGACGGTAGTACCAGACAGCCAGGCGGAACCCGAGTCGCAGGCACATCTGGGCATCGTTGAGATCGTTATGATATTCGTGCACCGCCTGGTTACCAATGCGGCGTAATTTGTGAAATACAGAGAGGATGTTGTCATCAACAAAGGCGATTTTGCCGAGTTCACGCAGGAGATCGTGTTGATTCTCACAAGGGGGGATGTTGAGTAACAGACCAAGATGTTTCGCTGTGGCTTCGCCAAACATACGCATTTTAATCAGCGTCGTGTTGGGATCATCCGGGTAGTTATTTTCCGCCGCACAGGCGATGGCATAAGTGAAGTCGTTGACGCCCTTCAGGAATTCAAAATTGGATTTATTCATCATTGTTATTAATCCATTGCTGTGCGGGCCTGTCCAAATATTTAAGGCCCATAACATCTCATCTTAGCTTTCTGTACCTTTCCGGGCAATGACCACGGTCACAGCAACTGACTCATTTCTAACGTGTTCGTCTATTTTTGTAGTGCTATAGTAGCCGAAAAACATCTACCTGATTCTGCAAGGATGTACTATGACGGTTCCTACCTATGACAAATTTATTGAACCTGTTCTGCGTTATCTGGCAACAAAACCGGAAGGTGCAGCCGCGCGTGATGTTCATGAGGCTGCCGCGGATGCATTAGGACTGGATGACAGCCAGCGAGCGAAAGTCATTACCAGCGGACAACTTGTTTATAAAAATCGTGCAGGCTGGGCGCATGACCGTTTAAAACGTGCCGGGTTGTCGCAAAGTTTGTCGCGTGGCAAATGGTGCCTGACTCCTGCGGGTTTTGACTGGGTTGCGTCTCATCCCCAGCCAATGACGGAGCAGGAGACGAACCATCTGGCCTTCGCTTTTGTGAATGTCAAACTTAAGTCACGGCCGGATGCCGTCGATTTAGATCCGAAAGCCGACTCTCCCGATCATGAAGAACTTGCAAAGAGCAGCCCGGACGATCGGTTAGATCAGGCGCTAAAAGAGCTTCGTGATGCGGTGGCTGATGAGGTTCTGGAAAACTTATTGCAGGTTTCTCCTTCGCGCTTTGAAGTCATTGTTCTGGATGTTTTGCATCGCCTGGGGTATGGCGGCCACCGTGATGATTTGCAGCGTGTTGGCGGTACTGGAGATGGTGGCATCGATGGTGTGATATCGCTTGATAAACTTGGCCTGGAGAAAGTTTATGTTCAGGCAAAACGTTGGCAGAATACTGTAGGCAGGCCAGAATTACAGGCATTTTACGGCGCACTGGCTGGGCAAAAAGCGAAACGTGGGGTGTTTATTACCACTTCTGGATTTACTTCTCAGGCGCGTGACTTTGCCCAATCCGTCGAGGGTATGGTGTTGGTTGATGGGGAACGCCTGGTGCACTTAATGATCGAAAACGAAGTAGGGGTTTCTTCACGTTTGTTGAAGGTGCCGAAACTGGATATGGACTATTTTGAGTGAAATATCAGGCCGGATGCGGCTGCGCCTTATCCGGCCCATAACCCCTTACTTCCTCAACCCCGCAAACGCAGCCCGAATCTCTTCCTCCGGCAGCTGGATCCCGATAAACACCATCGTGCTATGCGGTTTTTCATCGCCCCACGGCCTGTCCCAGTCGGCGCTGTAGAGGCGCTGGACGCCCTGGAACAGCAGGCGGTTAGGTTCGCCGTCAATCCACAGCATCCCTTTGTAACGTAGCAGTTTATCCGCCGACTCCAGCAGCAGGTTTTCCATCACGCGGGAAACTTCGCTGATATCTACCGGGTAATCCAGTTCCACCACAATCGACGAAATATCGTTTTGTTTATCTGCGATAAAGTGGAAACGCGGTTTGGTGCTGACGACGTTTTCTTCCAGCATAAAACCGTTGGTGTTGAACAGCAGGCCCAGAGCGATGTCGCCGTGGGTGACGGTGTAGACCGGTGCGCGGGCGTTGATGCGCGCCAGGCGTTCATGCAGTTTTTCTGCTTCGCCTGCGACGTCGGTTTTGGTCAGCAGAATGCGGTCGGCGTAGCCAACCTGTGACTGGGCGATGGTGAACTGGTTCATCTGCTCACCGGCATGTACCGCATCCACCAGCGCAATCACGCCGTCCAGCAGATAACGCTGGCATAAAACTTCATGGGAGAAAAAGGTCTGAATAATCGGGCCGGGATCGGCCATGCCGGTGCATTCAATGACCAGACGGTCGAACTGAATATTGCCCTTGTCGAGATTGTCCAGCAGGTCGAGTAGCGCGTCCTCCAGCTCGTTGGAGCGCGAACAACAGATGCAGCCGTTGGTCAGCGTTTTGATCTGCGTGGCGCGGTCGCCAATCAGTTGATCATCAACAGAGACTTCGCCGAATTCGTTTTCAATCACGGCAATTTTGTAGCCGTGCTGTTCATTAAGAATATGGCGCAGCAGGGTGGTTTTGCCTGCGCCTAAAAAACCGGTGAGTAGGGTAACTGCAATCGGGTTCATGCTCTCTCCATTAACAACAGCGCATACCGCCTTTACCATCGCCGCCGTAGCGCGCGTTCTGGCGTTCGCGGAAGAATTCTTCATAGCTCATGTACGGCTTGTCGGGATGGTTGGTCTTCATATGCTCGACGTAGTTGTCGTAGTCTGGAATGCCAATCAACATCTTCGCCGCCTGGCCGAGATATTTTTTTGCCTGTCCTAAGTTACCAAACATTTTGCCTTCCAGATATGCGTAAAGCCCGGAAGGTCCGGGCTAGGGATTTGCCGGATGCGGCGTAAACGCTTTATCCGGCCTACGATAGACACTTTGTAGGCCGGATACGCGCAGCGCATCCGGCAACCGGTTAGTGGTGCGAAGAGATCTTCACGCCGCCTTCCGGGATTGGAACGTACGGAGTTTCTTTGTCAGTACGTTTGTCGCTGTTACGCACCTTCAGCCAGGTTTTGAAACCGTAGAAGATGATGCTGTACACCACAATCAGGAACAGAATACTCAGGCCTGCGTTGGTGTAGTTGTTCACAACGATGTGGTTCATGTTGGCAATCTGCTGCGCCGTCAGGTCAGTACCGTTAGCAATCTTCTCTTTGTACTGGCTTGCCATGTAGAAGAAGCCTTCCATCTGCGGGTTGGTGCTGAACAGTTTCAGACCCAGCGCCCAGGTGGTGCAGATAAGCAGCCATACAGCCGGAACAACAGTTACCCAGATGTATTGGGTGCGCTTCATCTTAATCAGCACAACGGTGCCCAGTACCAGCGCTACGGCTGCCAGCATCTGGTTGGAAATACCGAACAGCGGCCACAGGCTCTTAACGCCGCCCAGCGGATCGACCACGCCCTGATACAGCAGGTAGCCCCACAGACCCACACAGCCCGCAGTACCGATGATACCGGCAACCAGAGAGTCGGTTTTTTTCAGGAACGGGATGAAGTTACCCAGCAGGTCTTGCAGCATAAAGCGGCCAGAACGAGTACCCGCATCCAGCGCGGTCAGGATGAACAGGGCTTCGAACAGAATACCGAAGTGATACCAGAAGCCCATGTCAGCCATCGGCAGCACTTTGTGGAACACGTGAGCGATACCTACCGCCAGCGTCGGCGCGCCACCTGCACGGTTCAGGACAGAAGGCTCACCAATGTCTTTCGCGGTTTGCAGGATCTGCTCTGGCGAAATCACGAAGCCCCAGGAGCTGACGGTCGCCGCCGCGTGTGCGGTAACGTCTTTCAGCTGCGCCATGATGATCGGCGCGTTCTCGCCACCCATTTCATGCAGGTTAGGCATGGTGATGCCAAGGCCAGCAGGCGGGGTATTCATCGCGAAGTAAAGACCCGGTTCGATGATGGACGCAGCAACCAGCGCCATAATCGCCACGAAGGATTCCATCAGCATTGCGCCGTAGCCAATGAAACGCGCGTCGGTTTCGTTAGCCAGCAATTTCGGCGTCGTACCGGAAGAGATCAGCGCGTGGAAGCCAGATACCGCACCACAGGCGATGGTGATGAACAGGAACGGGAACAGAGCGCCTTTCCACAGCGGGCCAGTACCGTCAATGTACTGGGTCATTGCAGGCATTTTCAGTTCCGGGTTCAGCACCACGATACCCAGCGCCAGGCCGACGATAACGCCGATTTTCAGGAAGGTTGCCAGATAGTCGCGCGGTGCGAGGATCAGCCACACCGGCAGCAATGCGGAAACAAACGCATAGCCAATCAGCGCGAAGGTAATGGTGGTGTCTTTAAAGGTCAGTGCCGGACCCCAGTACGGATCGTGAGCAATCACGCCACCGAAGTAGATAGAGGCAACCAGCAGCACGATACCAATGACAGAGACTTCACCCACACGCCCCGGACGGATAAAGCGCATGTAGATACCCATAAACAGCGCAATCGGTACGGTTGAGCAAACGGTGAAGACACCCCACGGACTTTCGGCCAGGGCTTTAACCACAATCAGCGCCAGGACGGCAAGGATGATGATCATGATTAAGAAACAGCCAAACAGCGCGATAGTCCCCGGTACTGGTCCCATCTCTTCTTTTATCATCTCACCGAGAGATGCGCCGTTACGGCGAGAGGAGATAAACAGCACCATAAAGTCCTGAACCGCACCGGCCAGTACTACCCCCGCCAGCAGCCACAGCGTGCCAGGCAGGTAGCCCATCTGTGCGGCGAGAACCGGACCGACCAGCGGACCAGCACCGGCGATAGCGGCGAAGTGGTGACCAAACAACACGTAACGGTTGGTCGGAACGTAGTTCAGACCGTCGTTGTTAATAACCGCAGGCGTCGCGCGCGTGGGGTCGAGTTTCATCACCTTCTGGGCGATGTACAGACTGTAGTAGCGATACGCCACCAGATACACCGACACAGAGGCGACCACGATCCACAGGGCGCTGACGTGCTCCCCCCGACGTAATGCAACTACCGCGAGGCAGAATGCACCGATGATTCCGAGAATCACCCAGGGTATGTGCTTGAATAGTTTTTTCGTATCCATAGTAAAACCTGGCATTTTACTCGTCGTCTTTTGGCTTACAGGTGCGGCAGCTGCGTTCGTTCACCCCTGTCACTTACTGTTGCAAGCTCCCGGGGATTCACTCACTTGCTGCCTTCCTGCAAACCAAAATCCATAGAGTAATTTGTTAATCATAGGCCGAAGCCGTTCTAGGTTTGCGTTGCGTTTGAGGAGGTAAATTGACCGCTATCCTGCAGTGATGTTGCCAGAGATACGCGCGCGTAAAGTAAGGTAAATAACTGAGTGGTTATTTTAGGGATGTAAGCGGTCAGGAATGGCGGTGAGCGGTTGGGCAAGAATTATTCATCGGGTGGATATGTGATTGAGATCACAATAAAAATACCCCTTCGACGAATGCGTGAAGGGGCTGGAGCTTAAATCGCAGCTTCCATTTCCAGCATCACCGGATGGAAACGGCGTTTAAAGTAAATAAGTCCGTGACCTTCTGCACTGAGGATGATGTTTTTAATCTCCACCAGATACACCAGATGTGTGCCAATCGCCTGCACATCGCGGATCTCTCCTTCAAGACTGGCCAGCGAACCTTTCAGCACCGGCTGCGCCAGCGGACCTTTTTGCCAGCATGAGAGGCTAAAACGCTCTTCCATCGCCATGCCTGTCATGCCCGCGAAGTGGCGTGCCATCAGTTCCTGCTCATGGTTGAGGACGTTGACGCACAACTTACCGTTGCCCTGAAAAACCGGGTTCATCGCACTGTTGGCGTTAATGCACACCATCAGCGACGGTGGTGTATCCGTGACCGAGCAGACAGCCGTTGCCGTAATCCCGCATTGTCCGGCGTCGCCCTCGGTGGTGATAATATTTACCGCTGCCGACAGGCTGGCCATCGCGTCACGAAAGCGCAGGCGTTGTTCATCTAATTGCATCTTAACCTCCTGCTGCGTTATTTCAGCAGCTTATCCAGCATGTTGATATCGTCGTTGTTGTGCAGGTGCGGCACAGTCCAGCCGTTCTGGTCGTATTCCGACAGGCAGCGATCAACCATCGCCATCATCTTGTCCATATTGCCGGAGCTTTGTGCCTGGCGCAGACACTGCAGGCGAATCTCATCCTGGCTACCGGAGTAGTTGATTTCATACAGCTCGTGACGACCACCAAATTCGCTGCCAATGGCGTCCCACATCAGTTTGAGGATCTTGATGCGCTGGACGTGATCCATACCGTTCGAACCGCGCACATACTTCGCCAGATACTGGTCGATCTGCGGATTGTTCAGGTCACGGGCACTGGAAGGGAGATAGATCAGGCCACTGGTAACGTTGCGTTCGATAATGTTTTTGATCTTCGCGTAGGCCATTGGTGCCAGTACGCGATAGGTTTGCAGTGCGGCATGATCCGGTAAATAAGCCCCGTTGACCCACGGCGTCGCTTCTGAACACATCGAGTCACTCAATGCCCAGAAGGTGTTGCGCCACGCCACCACTTCACCGAGATCGGCCTGCACACCACGGAACTCCAGGGTGCCGGTACATTCGAGTGATTTTTTCAGCAGTGCCGTAATGAAGTCTAATTTCACTGCCAGGCGCACACAGGCTTGCAGCGGATACATACGGGCAAAACCGCCTTCCATTGTCCAGCGACGGCAGCGATCGAAATCGCGGTAGATCAGCACGTTTTCCCATGGGATCAGCACGTTATCCATCACCAGAATCGCATCGTTCTCATCGAAGCGGCTGGAGAGCGGGTAGTCGTACGGCGAGCCGGTAGCACCCGCGACCATCTCATAAGAGGCGCGGGAGATTAATTTCACGCCATCGGCATCCATTGGCGCAACGAACATCAGTGCGAAGTCCGGGTTTTCGCCCATCACTTGTGCCGAGCCGAAGCCAATCATGTTGTAGTGAGTCAGCGCCGAGTTGGTGGCAACCACTTTCGCACCGCTGACGATAATCCCGGCGTCAGTCTCTTTTTCCAGCTTGATGTAAACGTCTTTCACTTTATCGGTCGGCAAATGACGATCGATCGGTGGGTTAACAATCGCGTGGTTAAAGTAGAGGCCAGTTTCCTGAATACGGGTGTACCAGTTACGGGCGTTCTGCTCGAACTGACTGTAAAAGCCCGGATTCGCGCCCAGTGCGCAACCGAAAGCGGCTTTGTAGTCTGGGGTACGGCCCATCCAGCCATAGCTCAGGCGTGACCACTCAGCGATGGCGTCGCGTTGCTGGCGCAGGTCGTCGGCACTTTTCGCCACGCGGAAGAATTTATGGGTATAGCCGCCGCTACCGGTGTCGGTGTTCCAACACAGAGAGTCCTGCATCTCCGGTTTGTGTAGCGCGTCGTACAGTTGGGCAACAGACGCTGCCGCATTACGAAATGCCGGATGAGTGGTGACGTCTTTCACTCGCTCGCCATAGATATAGATCTCGCGACCATCCTGCAGGCTTTTCAGATACTCTTCCCCGGTGAACGGACGTTGGGTACTGGCGCGGAAATCTTCTGGTTTCATATCGACCTCTACAGTATTAATCGGAATACGATTGTTAATTTTGTGTGTTGTTTTTGTTATTCAATTGAAGCTTGCAGGGGCGATTACGGGAAGAGACTTTTGGGACAATGGCTGGTACTTTTCAGGTCGGGTACGGTTTTGTGATCGAGGTCGCTTTTAGCGATTTTTAACGTTACTAAATCCCCTTGCTCCAGGCGGAGAAAGGGGAATAGCAGGTGGTGCCTGGTTTCCCGTTAAGGCTAAGGGAATTTCACGTCACAGGTACTTTTTTGGCACGATAAGCACTGGGCGAGCAACCGACTAAGCGATTAAAAAAGCGCGCAAAATAAGCCGGATCCTTAAAACCGAGTTGCCAGGCAATATTGTTCACGGCGTTATCAGAAAACAGCAGCAGCCGCTTGGCTTCTCGTAGCTGCCTGTCGAAAATCAACCGTTTTGGCGGACGGTTGGCAAAGCGGCGGCAGATGTCCGTGAGGCGTGATTCGGTGATATGCAGTTCGTTAGCGTAATCCGGTACTGTCCAGTGCTGATGAAAATGGCTTTCAATAAGCATATGAAAACGCTGGAACAGTTTTAATTCTCCGCGCATTCCGCTGGCGGCATGGTCGTCGAGTTTTGCGTTACGCAGCAGTAGGGTGAACACTGCCTGTGCCAGTAACGTCAGGGTGTGTTCCCGTCCAGGCAGTTGTTCTACCGATTCCCGCTCTATCAGTTGCCAATAGTGTTCCAGCGCCGCCAGTTCGTCGGGTTTATCTGCCAGTGACAGGCAAATCCCCGGCAGGCCGAAGGTTTCCCGAGTGCCAGGATAAAGAACTTCCAGCAGGGGCCAGATCAGATCTTCCCGTACCGTCAATACATGACCGTCAGCATCAGACTCCGTAATAAACGCATGAGGTACTGACGGCGGCGTCAGGACAAACAGGGGCGCTTCCACCGAGTAGCGATGATCGTCAAGCTGTAGCTCAATCTGTCCGCTATTGAGGAAATGCATCTGAAAGTACTGTTCGTGGCGATGTGGCAGCATATGGCGGCCAAAAAAGGCCGCCATGCGGGCGAACGACTGATAATGCACATCGTCCGTGCCCAGGCTTTCATCGTACTCTTTGCTGATATCAATATTGGCAATCTGACGGTCACACATCGTCGTTCCTTACGGGGTCGCTCGCGGACGGGAGGACTGCATTGGAATCGCCCAGATAATCCCCGCACCAATCACCAGCAGCGTGGCAACAAACCACAATCCACTGTTAAAGCTGCCGGTCAGATCTTTCAACCAGCCGATCATAAACGGACTTAACGCTGAACCAATGTTGCCAGTGGCGTTGATCACCGCAATACCGATCGCTCGTGCCCGCAGGCTGATGGACTGATCCGGTGTTGTCCAGAAAATCGCCATTGCGCTGAATGATCCGGTCGAAGCCATAATGATCCCCAGCATCTGGATCATGTTGTGATCAGTTGCCGAAGCCAGTAACCAACCAGCGGCAGCGAACAAATAAGGAAGGGCGGTGTGATGCCTTCGTTCCTGGCGGCGATCTGAGTGACGGCTCCAGTAGATCATCCCGAGAATGGTACAAATCTGCGGTACGGCGGCCAGCAGGCCGATGGTGATATTACTGCTGCCCTGATTAAAGCTTTGCAGGATCTGCGGTGTCCAGATGCTGATCGCACTAAGTGTGTTGGTCAGGCAGAAATACACCAGGGTATACATCATCACCACCGGAGTGAAGATCTCCCGCCACATACTGCGTTGTTGCATGGCGTGGTGGCTGATGGCTCCCTCTGGCTGAACCAGCGTCAGACGATCGTTATCCATCATCTCTTGCAGGCATTTTTTGTCTTCTTTCGTCAGCCACTTAGCTTTGTCCGGTGAGTCATCAAGCCAGAACCACACCATGACGCCGAGTAATACCGACGGGAAGCCTTCCAGCAAAAACAGCCACTGCCAGCCTTTTAATGCCATTACGCCATCCAGCGACAAAATGTAGCCGGAAACGATCGAGCCCAACGCTGTCGTTACCGGCATTGCTACCATAAACAAGGCGTTGGCACGGGCGCGGAAATAGGCCGGAAACCAGAAGGTTAAATACAGCAGAATGCCAGGCAGAAAGCCGGCTTCGGTAATGCCAACCAGTATACGCAGTACGTATAAGCTGGTGGGGCCAGTGGCAAACATGGTGGCAGTAGAGGCGATGCCCCAAAGCACCATGATGGTGGCGATCCAGCGCCGTGCACCGACAATACTCAGCATAATGTTGCTGGGAATGCCGAAGATGACGTAAGCGGCGTAGAACAAGGTGGTAGCGAGGCCAAACATGGTGGCGCTCAGACCGAGGTCGCGTCCCATCGTGAGTCCGGCAAAGCCGATGTTGATGCGATCAAGGAACGAGAAGATAAACAGCACGAACAGAAAGACGATCAGGCGGCGAAATAGCTTCTTAATAACCGCCTGTTGTCCGGCAGTCAGCGCTTTATGCTGATTCGCCGGATCGATACTCTCCGGTATGGCAGGTGAGGTGTCGCTCATTTTACTTCCTCTAATGGGATTTTTGTAGGGTACGACAAGGTTTATGGCGGATGCGCACAAACGCCTTATCCGGTCCGCGATTTGGTACGGCTTTTTGCCGGATGCGGCGTAAACGCCTTATCCGGCCTACGGTTTGGTGCGAGTGTAGGCCGGATAAGCGCAGCGCATCCGGCATTAATACACGTCGGGCTTAATCGCTGTAGCCTGCGCACCAAACCGTGCTGCCAGCGCTTCGGCGGCGCGGGCGAGCAGGGTGGTGTCAACGCCGACGGCGACAAACAGCGCGCCCAGTTCCAGATAGCGTTTTGCCAGTTGCTCATTGGCGATCAGGATCCCCGGCGCTTTGCCCGCTTCGCGGATCTGCACGATCGCCTGCTCAATCGCGGCCTGTACTTCCGGGTGCTGAGGATTACCGGCATAACCCATATCGGCGCTCAGATCCGCCGGGCCGATAAACACGCCGTCGACCCCTTCCACGTCCAGAATCTGCGGTAAGTTCTTCATTGCCTCACGCGTTTCGATCTGCACCAGCACGCACATTTGATCGTTGGCTTTTTGCAGGTAATCAGGAATGCGATTCCAGCGCGAGGCTCGGGCCAGCGCACTGCCCACACCGCGAATACCGGCGGGGGGATAACGGGTGGCGCGTACCGCTTCACGGGCTTCGTCAGCGTTTTGTACCATCGGCACCAGCAAGGTTTGTGTGCCGACGTCCAGCAGTTGTTTGATTTGCACCGGATCGTTCCACGACGGACGTACTACCGGCTGGCTGGGGTAGGGCGCAATCGCCTGTAGCTGGGTGAGCACGGTTTGCACGTTATTCGGCGCGTGCTCACCGTCGATCAATAACCAGTCGAATCCTGCTCCGGCCAGTAACTCCGCGCTGTAGCTGCTGCTCAGCCCCAGCCATAATCCGATCTGCGGGCGGCCTGCTTTCAGCGCCGCTTTAAAACTGTTTTCCATCGTTCTCTCCTTAAACAAAGCGGCAGCTAATGGAACCCATGTTGCCGTAATCGACGTGGAAGGTGTCGCCCTTACGCGCCGGAACCGGGCGGGTGAACGAACCACCGAGAATGATTTGCCCGGCTTCCAGTTGTACGTCATAGGGTGCGAGTTTGTTCGCCAGCCAGGCCACGCCGTTTGCCGGATGATTCAGCACACCAGCGGCGACGCCGGTTTCTTCAATCACGCCATTGCGATACATCAGGGCGGAGATCCAACGCAGATCCAGTTCGTCTGGTTTGATCGGACGACCGCCGAGGATCACTCCGGCGTTGGCGGCGTTATCAGAAATGGTGTCGAACACTTTGCGCGGGCGCTGGGTTTCCGGATCGATGTTGTGGCAGCGAGCGTCGATCAGCTCCAGCGCCGGGATCACATAGTCCGTGGCGTTGTAAACGTCGAACAGCGTGCAGTTTGGTCCACGCAGCGGTTTTGCCAGCACGAAAGCCAGCTCCACTTCAATGCGCGGCACGATAAAGCGATCGGTCGGGATATCGCTGCCATCGTGGAAGAACATGTCGTCCAGCAGTGCGCCGTAATCTGGTTCGCTGATTTGCGAGCTGGCCTGCATCGCTTTCGAGGTCAGGCCGATTTTGTGGCCTTTCAGCGTGCGACCTTCGGCAATCTTCAGGCGAACCCATTCGCGCTGTACGGCGTAGGCGTCTTCGATGGTGATCTCCGGGTAATCCAGCGAGATCGCGCGGATCTGTTCGCGCTGTTTTTCTGCCTGATCCAGACGCTGGGCGATCAGGGTGTGGGTGTGTTTGTCGAACATAGCGATATCCTGTGGCATTGCCGGATGCTGCTGCGCCTTATCCGGCCTGGAAGCTGGTGCAAATTTATTTAAACAACGCGTGTACGTTGTTCTGTTTGAAATTCAACGTCGGGTGCAGCTCTGCAATCTCAAATGAAAGCGCCAGGTAACGGCTCTCCATCAGTGAGGCGAAGTGCGTTTTAATCAGATCAAACAGCATTTCTCCTACTTCCTGACGGCTTTCCAGACTGCGTCCGCTGCCGATTTTTAGCGTCATATGCACAAAGGCGTAATCGTGCTTGCCATCAGCCATTTGCCAGGTATCGATCCAGTGCGCCCGGCTACGTATTCCCCCAAGCGGAAAAATCCCCGTTGCCGCCAGTGCAGTGTTAACACTGGCAAACAGCTCAGGTAAGCGGGCTTCTTCACGAATATTTTCAGTACATTCCACGATAAAGTGCGGCATAAAACGTCCTTACGCGGGCAGCGGGAAAACAGCGTTAACCTGACCGGTGCCAGAGCTTGGGAACAGCTCGGTAATAAACTCCACCTTGCCGTCGTATTTATCCCAGCCGAGCATCCCCAGCAGCATCACCGTGTCGTGCATATTGCCTTCGCCGTAGCAGTAGTCGGCGTACTCCGGCAGCATATTGCAAAACTCTTTGAACTGGCCTTCGCGCCACAGCTTCACCACGCGCTCGTCCATCTGGCGGTCGAACTCGCGGGTGTAGCTGTTCATCCCTTCTTCCGCACGCTGATCGTCAATAAAGCGGTGCGATAACGAACCGCTGGCAAGGACCGCCACGGTGCCGTCGTACTGTTCGATCGCTTTCAGAATCGCTTCGCCCAGCTTGCGGCTGTCGGCAAAATCGTGAACCGTGCAGAAAGCCGAAATGGAGACCACTTTGAAGTGCTTGTCTTCATTCATGTAGCGCATCGGCACCAGCGTGCCGTATTCCAGTTTCAGGCTGGGAATATTGTGCGCTTTTGCCCGCACGCCGAGCTTTAAGGCTTCATCGGCAATTAGCTGCCCCAACTCCGGGTTGCCCTCGTAGTTGTAGGTCATGTCACGAATAAAATGCGGCAGTTCGTTACTGGTGTAGACGCCTTCAAAATGGTCTGCACAGTTGATGTGATAAGCACTGTTGACCAGCCAGTGGGTGTCGAAAACGATAATGGTATCGACGCCCATTTCCCGGCAACGCTTGCTGATCTCTTTATGCCCGTCGATCGCACCCTGGCGACAACCGTGGTTTTTTCCTGGTAGTTCAGAGAGATACATCGACGGTACGTGCGTGATCTTGGCGGCTAACGCTAACTTACCCATATCAGACTCCCCATTTCGGAATTGGATGGTCGCCCATGGAAATGCAGACGTTCTTCATTTCCGCGAACACTTCGAAGCTGTACTCACCGCCTTCACGCCCGGTGCCGGAGGCTTTTACGCCGCCAAACGGCTGGCGCAGGTCGCGGACGTTCTGGGTATTGACGAACACCATGCCTGCTTCAATGCCACGCGCCAGGCGTAACACTTTGCTGACATCCTGTGTCCAGATGTACGACGCGAGGCCGTACTCCACGTCGTTTGCCAGGCGTAAGCCTTCGGCTTCGTCTTTAAACGGCAGCAGGCAGGCGACCGGCCCGAAAATCTCTTCCTGGGCGACGCGCATACGGTTATCTACGTCTGCCAGCACCGTTGGGCGCAGGAAGTTGCCGCCTTTCAGGTGCGCAGGCAGGTCAGACGGTTTATCCGGGCCGCCCGCCAGCAGGGTTGCGCCTTCTTCAATGCCGAGACGGATATAGCCGGAGACTTTTTCCCAGTGTTGCTGGCTGATAAGTGCCCCAACCTGGGTATTCGGATCGTTCGGATCGCCCAAGCGCAGACGGTTGGCGCGTTCGGCAAAGCGTTTAACGAATTCCGGGTAGATGCTTTGCTGAATAAAGATGCGCGAACCGGCGGTGCAGCGCTCGCCGTTGATCGAGAAGATGGTGAACAGGGCGGCGTCCAGCGCGCGTTCAATATCGGCATCTTCAAAAATCAGCACTGGCGATTTTCCGCCCAGTTCCATGGAGTATTTTTTCAGCCCGGCGTTTTTCATGATGTTGCGCCCGGTGGCGGTACCGCCGGTGAACGACACGGCACGCACGTCATGATGACGGACCAGCGCATCCCCTGCGGTTGCGCCGTAGCCCTGTACCACGTTCAGCACGCCCGCCGGAATACCGGCTTCCAGCGCCAGCTCACCCAGGCGGTCAGCGGTCAGCGGGGAGAGTTCTGACATCTTCAGCACCGCAGTATTGCCCAGCGCAAGACACGGCGCGACCTTCCATGTGGCGGTCATAAACGGTACGTTCCACGGCGATACCAGCGCACAAACGCCCACCGGCTGCACCAGCGTGTAGTTGAGCATCTTGTCGTCAACCGGATAGGTCTTGCCGTTCATCTGCTGGCAGACTTCCGCGAAAAATTCAAAGTTGTGGGAAGCGCGTGGGATCAACACATTTTTGGTCTGATGGATCGGCAGGCCGGTGTCCGCGGTTTCCATCGCGGCGATCTCTGGCACGTTCTGGTCGATCAGATCGCCCAGACGGCGCATCAGGCGCGCACGCTCTTTCATCGGCAGATTGGCCCATTTCGGGAACGCCTCTTTCGCTGCCGCTACCGCCTGATTGATCTCCGCTTCACCGCCAGAGGCCACATCCGCCAGCACTTCACCCGTTGCCGGATTGGTGGTCTGGAAGTAGTCGTTACCTGCAACATTTTTGCCGTTGATCCAATGATTTACTTTTTTCATTTCGCTGTTTCCTCACTCACAATTCGGTTCACCAGGCAGCCCACGCCTTCTACTTCCACCACTACTTCATCGCCAGGCACCACGTCAGATAAGCCTTTTGGTGTGCCGGTGGCGATCATGTCGCCCGGATTCAGGGTCATAAATTCGCTTAAGTAGGCGATCAGGAAGGGCACGCTGAAGATCAGATCGGCGGTGGTGCCTTGCTGGCGTAACTCGCCGTTGACGAAGGTGCGAAGGGTCAGATTATGCGGGTCCGGGATCGCCTCTTTCGGCACGATGGTTGAAAGCATCGGCGTCAGTCCGTCGCGGCTTTTTACCCGCAGGTTAGGGCGGTAGTAGTTTTCCAGATAGTCGCGAATGGCGTAGTCGTTACACACGGTGTAGCCCGCGACATAATCCATGGCATCGGCTTCGCTGACGTTACGCGCCTGTTTGCCAATAACTACCACCAGCTCCGCTTCATAGTGCATGTATTCAATATTGTTTGGACGCACGGAGGTCTGGTTATCGCCAGTGAGGGTATTTGGCGCTTTCAGGAACACCAGCGGTTCTTCCGGTGGCTTAAATTCCAGTTCGCTGGCGTGGTCGGCGTAGTTCAGGCCGAGGGCAAACAGCGTGCCGTGCGGGTGTGGCTGCGTTGGGAAGCTCTTGCGCGTGGTCACTTCACGTTCGTCCACTACCGGATTTTCCAGCGGCGGGAAACCTTCTGCGAGAACACGAACGCGATCGCCTGGCTGTATTTCCACGCGCGCCTGTGGCGTGCCGAGCAGAATGGCATCGCCTGGATTCAGTGTGACAAATTCGCTCAGGGCGCTCAGCAACTGCGCGGCGTTACGTTGTAAATCGGCGGTATTCCAGTGATCGGCAGGACGCCCGTTGATCTCGGTATAGATGGTCAGATTATCGACATTGCTGAGAGCCACGGTTTCGCCAATGGGGCAGAATCCATCACGACATTTTGCTTTGATTGCCGGGCGGTAAAAGCTCTCTTCCGGCAGGCTGACGTCGTTAGCCAGCGCATATCCGGCGATGTACTCTGCCGCATCTTCTTCACGTACTTTCGTCGCCGTTTTTCCCACAATCAGCGCAACAGTCGCACCGCTCAGTACCTTTTCACCCTGTGGAAAGGGAATCGGTTCACCGCAACCAATCACCGTATTGCGCGGTTTAATAAACCAGACCGCAGTTTTAGGCGGGGCTTTGTAGGGGGATTGCTGGAACGCTTCCTGCCATGCATCAAGTTGGCTGCGATGGTTCAACGCTACGGCGAAGATAGTGCCTTTCATTACCACTCCTCGGATTCGATCATCTTAATCATTAATATGTTAATGATTACTTTTATTCCCGATTGCGTAGTTTGGCAAAAGTAAGTGATGCAAATGTGATCTAATTAACAAACTATTTACATTTAAAGATAATAAAATATTAAATATCAGTAAGTTAATAAAATATCATCAATTTTGATAAAATCAGGAATTGCAGGGACAGCGCAGTCCCGGTAACGTGACGATTAACTGTTTCTATATTAATAATTTTGAATTTTTCAGGGGGAAGATAATGCACGACTCTCTAACCATTGCGTTGCTCCAGGCGCGAGAAGCGGCGATGAGTTATTTTCGCCCAATCGTTAAACGGCATAATTTGACTGAGCAACAGTGGCGCATCGTGCGTATTCTGGCGGAAAGCCCATCAATGGATTTTCACGATCTGGCGTATCGTGCCTGCATTTTGCGCCCAAGCCTGACCGGGATCCTTACGCGGATGGAACGCGACGGTTTAGTGTTGCGATTAAAGCCGATCAATGATCAGCGGAAGCTCTATATCTCGCTGACCAAAGAGGGGCAGGCGCTGTATAACCGCGCTCAGACACAGATTGAAGAAGCCTATCGGCAGATTGAAGCTCAGTTTACTGCCGAGAAAATGCAACTGTTAACCCATCTGTTAGAGGAATTTATTGCTCTGGGCAATTCCCGACAAGAAGACATCCCGGGCGATAATGAATAACTTTTTAGTATCTGATAACCAGCCCCTGGTTTTTCCATGGATGGCGGGTTACACCTTTTCATAAAGTTTTTGCTTTCCAGGCCGAAAATCTTGCATCGGTCCACAGGAAAGAGAAACCATGTTAAAACGTATCAAGATCGTGACCAGCTTACTGCTGGTTTTGGCCGTTTTTGGCCTTTTACAACTGACATCAGGCGGTCTGTTCTTTAATGCCTTAAAGAATGACAAAGAAAATTTCACTGTTTTACAAACCATTCGCCAGCAGCAATCCACGCTGAATGGCAGCTGGGTCGCGTTGTTGCAGACGCGTAACACCCTCAACCGCGCGGGTATCCGCTACATGATGGATCAGAATAATATTGGTAGCGGTTCAACCGTTGCTGAGCTGATGCAGAGTGCCAGTATTTCGCTGAAACAGGCGGAAAAAAACTGGGCGGATTACGAAGCGTTGCCGCGTGACCCGCGTCAGAGCACCGCCGCAGCGGCAGAGATCAAACGTAATTACGATATTTATCACAATGCGCTGGCGGAGCTGATCCAACTGTTAGGTGCAGGCAAAATCAACGAGTTCTTTGATCAGCCGACTCAGGGATATCAGGACGGTTTCGAGAAGCAGTATGTGGCTTACATGGAACAAAACGATCGGCTCCATGATATCGCCGTCAGCGATAACAATGCCTCCTACAGCCAGGCGATGTGGATTCTGGTGGGCGTGATGATCGTCGTACTGGCGGTCATCTTCGCCGTCTGGTTCGGTATTAAAGCCTCGCTGGTAGCGCCAATGAATCGCCTGATTGACAGCATTCGTCATATTGCAGGCGGCGATCTGGTGAAACCGATTGAGGTGGATGGCTCTAATGAGATGGGGCAACTGGCAGAGAGTTTGCGCCATATGCAGGGAGAGCTGATGCGTACCGTCGGTGATGTGCGCAACGGGGCCAATGCCATCTATAGCGGTGCCAGCGAAATCGCTACCGGCAATAACGATCTCTCTTCGCGCACCGAGCAACAGGCTGCTTCGCTGGAAGAGACGGCAGCCAGCATGGAGCAACTGACCGCAACGGTGAAACAGAACGCCGAGAATGCGCGCCAGGCCAGCCACCTGGCGTTAAGTGCTTCTGAAACGGCGCAACGCGGCGGCAAAGTGGTAGATAACGTGGTGCAGACTATGCGTGATATCTCCACCAGTTCGCAGAAAATCGCCGATATTATCAGCGTAATTGACGGCATTGCCTTCCAGACCAATATTCTGGCTTTGAACGCGGCGGTTGAAGCAGCGCGTGCGGGTGAGCAAGGACGTGGTTTTGCGGTGGTTGCGGGAGAAGTGCGTAATCTGGCCCAGCGTAGCGCCCAGGCGGCTCGTGAAATTAAAAGCCTGATTGAAGACTCGGTGGGGAAAGTGGATGTTGGCTCTACGCTGGTCGAAAGCGCCGGGGAAACAATGGCGGAGATTGTCAGTGCTGTGACCCGCGTGACGGACATTATGGGCGAAATTGCTTCTGCTTCTGATGAGCAGAGCCGTGGTATCGATCAGGTTGGCTTAGCGGTTGCTGAGATGGACCGGGTAACTCAACAGAACGCCGCGCTGGTGGAAGAATCTGCCGCCGCCGCCGCCGCGCTGGAAGAGCAGGCCAGTCGCCTGACCGAAGCAGTGGCAGTGTTCCGGATTCAGCAACAGCAGCAACAGCAGCGTGAAACATCGGCTGTGGTAAAAACCGTGATGCCAGCTGCGCCGCGTAAAATGGCCGTGGCAGATAGCGGTGAGAACTGGGAAACGTTTTAATCGCCATAAAAATGCCCGATAAGCAAAATGTTATCGGGCATAGGGAGATTAATCTTTCCGTGGGTCGTTGATCGGCTGACGAACCAGGAAGATGTACGCCAGTGCCCCCGCTGCGGTGACGCAACCGCAGATGATTAGTGCCAGACGGAATGAGTGGGTGGTATCAACAATAAAACCAGTAATGATCGGCGCAAAAGAGGCGCAGATGAAGCTGGCAAAGTTCTGGATACTGCCCACCGACGCAGTCATGCGAGAAGCAACTGCGACGTGGATCAAGCCCCAGCAGGATGTTCCGGCAAAGTGAATACAGAACAGTGCCATACCAATCAGCAGAACCGCTGTCATGGATGTTGTCGCTTGCGGTACGACCAGCGTAAAGGCGGCAGAACAGAACATCCCGGCAATAATGCAGATCTTACGGCTTTTAATCGGAGCCATTCCCCCTTTGACCAGCCAGTCAGTAACGTAACCGTTGACCAGCATCCCGGCAGCCCCAAACAGGAAAGGGATAGCCGCCATCAACCCTGTGCTTTTTAAATCCAGGTTATAGGCTGTTTGCAGGTAACCAGGAAGCCAGGCCAGATACAGCCACGCAGTGTAGTTGATGCCACTGAATCCGAGCATCATTCCCCACATTGTGCGGTTACGGAACAAGCTGCGCCATTCGGCAAAACTGAGCGGATCTCGGCGGGCATTGACGCTACCTGCATTGAGATAAGCTTGTTCAACGGCAGTCAGTTCTACGTGCTCGCGGTTGCGATAGAGCATATACCAGCCGATGGCGAGAAAAATCCCCAGTACACCAATGGTAATAAACATCCCGCGCCAGCCCATCACCAGCATCATCGCCGCCAGAATCGGTGGGCTTACGGCAACGCCAATGGTAGAAGCTGCGTTGAAGAAGCCCATCGGGCGTCCGCGCTCTTTGATGTTGAACCAGTCGTTAATGACTTTTACACCGCATGGGTTCATCGGCGCTTCACCAATTCCCATACCGATACGCACCAACACGAACTGCGTAAAGCTGTGCACCATGCCAGACATTGCCTGGAACAGTGACCAGAAGAACATCCCAAGTCCCAACATCAGGCGCGGGCCTTTACGATCCAATAGTGGGCCGCAAGGAAGTTGCGCAATCCCGTAAGCGAGTGAAAACACGGAGAGCAAAGCGCCGATTTCGGTGGCACTTAATCCCAATTCTTCACGAATCGTTAAATTTGCTACCGACAGCGAACTGCGGTCGAGATAATTGATTACCGCCGCAAAAAATAATAACAACATGGCGGTGGTTTGAATGCGTTTAATTCGGGTACTGCGTTGAACTAATCCATCTGGTGGCACGGGAATATCTGCCGACGAAGATGGAGTAAATGAAGAACGCGGATCGAGGGTGATATTTTCTTTTTCCACGCCGGACTCCTGTATTTATAATTTTAATTGTTTACGTAATTGTGCATTACGCAAGGTTGACATTAACGGCAGGTTAAAGTTTTAGGACTTTACTACCGCTCACAAAAACATTTTTAGTCGACTGATTGTGAGCATAGGTAAGCGGGAATTTCCCGGTATTTATCTTTTGATAAAACCGTGCACCCGCTAATAGTTTGCTGTTTTTAATCCGTACTTAATGAGCATAACGCGTGTTCTCATTAATGGAGCGAATCATTGATTGTTTAGCTGAATTCAAATGGTTACGGAGCGCAAGGATGGCATCAAGGTCACTGCGGCAAATCAGAGCGCTGAGAATGGTCATATGCTCATCGACGGCAATGATATTGCGCTGTTTAAGATCGCTTTCGTCCCATTGATAGTGAAAATGAAAGATGACTGAGATGATCTCAAGCGATTGATCAAAAAAGATATTGTCGGCAGCCGAAAGCAGTAAGGAGTGAAAATCTCTGTCAAGTTGCGAGAACATGCGAAAGCTATTGCCGATGTTGTCACGCAGTAGCCGATGACGTTCGAGCATGGTTTTCGCCTGCAGCCAGCGGGGATCATGATCAGGCAGGTTGAGAAAGTGCTGAAGTGAATGTGTTTCGAGCATTTCGCGTAGCTCAAACAGCTGCTCGGCGTAGGATTGATCGAATTGCTTCATGCTCCACTGGCCGCGCTTTTCGCTTTGAATAAGATTATAACGGCCGAATTTTAAAAGATATTCTCTTACAACCACCGGGCTGACACCCGCGGCCCGTGCCAGTTGCAGTTCAGAAAACGATTCCCCTGGGCGTAACTGGCGCTGGTTTATCATCGTGAAAAAAGCCTGCTCAAACACTTTGTTTTGTTCACTCATTGAAGCGGTAGTACAGGCGAAACCGTCATCGTGGTCAGGTTTACGCGCAATAACATAGTCGTTTCCAACCTGCGTCAAGACGTTGCATTCGCGTAAATGGCTGAGAATATGACGCACTGTGGTGCGGCTGATGTTGTACATTTCCGCCAGCGCACTTTGCGATGGAAGTGGGGAAGGGATATGACCCCGCGCCATATCATCAATGACCTGGTTAATCACATTGTGGCGTAAATTTTGTGAACGACTCATATTTTCCTCCTTGTGAGTCCATTAAAACCCGATTTAAAACATTTTTATGCGTGTGTTTTCACAAAACAGATTTTCCGTTCCGCTGCCATTTTTCATTTTCATTGATATCTAAGGCAACAAAAAGTGGAGAGCCGAATCATGTCTACGATGAATGTTTTAATTTGCCAGCAGCCGAAAGAATTAGTCTGGAAACAACGCGAGATACCTATTCCGGGTGACAATGAAGTATTAATAAAAATTAAGTCTGTCGGGATTTGCGGTACCGATATTCATGCCTGGGGTGGAAATCAACCATTTTTTAGTTATCCACGTGTTTTAGGCCATGAAATATGTGGGGAGATTGTTGGGCTGGGTAAAAATATTGCTGATCTTAAAAATGGTCAGCAAGTTGTTGTGATCCCTTATGTTGCCTGTCAGCAATGCCCGGCGTGTAAAAGCGGGCGTACCAATTGCTGTGAAAAAATTTCAGTCATTGGCGTGCATCAGGATGGCGGTTTTAGTGAGTATTTGAGCGTGCCGGTGGCGAACATTTTGCCCGCAGACGGTATTGACCCGCAGGCGGCAGCATTGATTGAACCTTTCGCTATTAGCGCTCATGCGGTGCGTCGCGCAGCCATTGCTCCCGGCGAGCAGGTGCTGGTGGTCGGGGCGGGGCCAATCGGTCTGGGCGCGGCGGCAATCGCTAAAGCCGATGGCGCACAGGTGGTGGTGGCGGATACCAGTCCGGCGCGCCGTGAACATGTGGCAACGCGTCTGGAATTACCTGTACTGGACCCGTCAGCCGAAGATTTTGACGCGCAGCTACGGGCGCAGTTTGGTGGTTCGCTGGCGCAGAAAGTGATCGACGCGACAGGTAATCAACATGCGATGAATAACACCGTGAATCTGGTTCGTCACGGCGGCACGGTGGTATTTGTCGGCCTGTTTAAAGGTGAGTTGCAGTTCTCCGATCCGGAATTCCATAAAAAAGAAACGACGATGATGGGCAGCCGCAACGCCACGCCGGAAGATTTTGCTAAAGTCGGTCGACTGATGGCGGAAGGAAAAATCACTGCCGACATGATGTTAACCCATCGCTATCCGTTCGCCACGCTGGCAGAAACCTACGAGCGCGATGTGATTAACAATCGTGAGTTGATTAAGGGTGTAATTACTTTCTGATAAGGCGAGATTATTAAAGTTGCCATGCAGCGTCCGGGGAAGTGTTGGGCGCTGTTTTTTTTCTGTTTCTCAATGATGTTTTGTAGGCCGGAGAAGATGTGTAGGTCGCACCTTATGCGACCTACACATCAGTCAGAAATTACCCTTCACGTTCCACAACTTTAATTTCCACCATGCCGATCCCGAGCTTACGCGGCGAGTGTCCGAGGATATTCCCTTCGTTGGTTGAGACAGGTTCCGGCGGCACAATTACCAGTGTGTCGGCATCGGTTGGGTTATCGAAATGCAGTGTGGTGGTGGTTACTTCATTGCCCAGCACAAGAGTTTGTTCTTCATTGCCTACGCGTACCGGAATAGGACGGCTGGCGTTATTGCCGTATGCTTTGGCGGTAATCACCAGGTCAAATTTCTTCGGCAGCGGATGCTTGTACTCGATTTTTACTTCATCGCCCAGCTGCGCGTTGGACCAGCGGCCCCACGACTCTGGACGGGAAATCCCACTAAACTGTTTCACCTCTTCTGGCGCACCGGCGACGTTAAAGATGAAACTGTCGGCTTTGTAGCGAATATCGTTATCAACAATCTTCAGTGTATCAACATTGTTTTTGTAACGCGCCATGTCGATGACCGTATCTTTAAATGCCGTTTTACCCTGCCATGTTGTTTTATCAACATGCTGAATAATTTGCTGACCGCCAAGCTGCCCTTGCGAGACACACCAGTCGGTGGAGAGTGCCAGTTCCGGAGCCCAGAGTTGTGCCATCTTATAGCAACGGTCAACCCAGACGAAATTGTCGCGTGGAGCGAAATCGGCCAGCTGGAAACGCAGCGGTGCTGAGTATTCGCTTTCCGGCAGCGGTTCCACGCGTTTGTCTGAAACCCGCAACAGCAGCGGCAAACGGAAATGGCTACCCGAGAAGGCAATCATGTTTTTCTGCTGGTCGATGGTGAACTCTTTCATCTCTTTAGGGAATTTCCACAGGCGGATGATATCCGGCTTCCACGCCAATGTTTTCTCTTTGATATTGAGGAAGATTTCCGACATTGACTGCCCGGATAAACTGCTACGACCAAGTCCGAGATAGTTATCGCCACCGAGAATGTCCAGCACCGTCGCGCCGTTATCCATCGTGTTACGTTTCACTGCCAGCGTCTCTTGCTGCGGCTTGTCGCCACGAATGACAAAAAACAGGTTATTGCGATCCTGCTTATTGAGGTATTTCCACGCCGTGTTGTTCATCGCTAAATGGTCAGAAGAGACGACGATGACGGTATCTTTAAACCACGGTGACGCTTTGATTTTGTTGATAAACGCCGCGATATTCTCCTGGCTGCAACTTACCGCGCTGAATGACTGATTCGGCTTACCGTCAAAATCATATTTTTTGCGGTTACAGGTACGCGAGATAAAACCATCCGGGTGATGGGTATCGACTGTCAGGGTAAACAGTGAGAATCGCTGACCTGAGCGGGAAAGCTCTTCAAACTTTTTCCACGCTTCATCGAGAACGGTATCGTCGTAGAATCCCCAGTCGTTGCGATAGTGCGGGTCGGCCACCACGCTTTTCAGCTCTTCTGAGCCGTATAAGTGGTCGAAGCCATGCGACTTCAGGAACACATCTTTACCGGCAAAACGCAGATTCGCGCCCTGCACGAAATAGTTCTGATAACCCGAGTTTTTCAGGATATCGCCCAGACAGATGTTCTGCGGGAAGAAGCTGGAGACAGAGGCGGAGGCGTTGCCTTCAAAGGGGGCAAACAGCGGTATGCCGCACTGAGAAGCCACCATGCCCGCAATCGTGTAATCCGTTCCTGGCAGCTGCTGCGTGTGGCTGAAATCCAGGCCTTCATTTTTCAACGCGCCCAGTTCAGGCGTGAGATCCGGGAAAGCTTCGTTATCAAAATAGGTCCGCTCGAGACTTTCGCCGTAGATATAAACCAGGTTGAGTTTCGGGTCAGGGATAGTTTTCGACGGCTCTTTATAATAAGCCGCAAAGTCCGGGTCGCCATCGCGTGACTGGGATTTCACCAGTTCCGTTATCTGACGAAATGCCGGGCTGGCGTCCACCGAACCCAGCGCCAGTAAGAGCGCCAGCAGGCTGTAACCAAAATGGTGCGGATGATGGCGACGACGGCGCAGGATCCAGCCCAGCGCACCGAACACCGCTGTCAGCCCCAGCACAATGCCGATACCCGGCAGGATGTATTTGCTGACGCCAGCACCGGTCAGGCTATTGGTTAAGGTATAGAGAACCGCGTCGTTAATACCATCGCCAGTAAAATAGTCGCTGGCAAACAGGGTGATATTTAAAACGACAAATAGCCCCAGCACCGTTAATGTGGCTGCAAACCACCAGGTGTTACGTCCCGCTTTCCATGCGTAAATCAGCACAGAGGCGAGAAAAAGGGCGAAAGAGAGTAGTTCTGACAACGGGCGATCCTCACTAAACCGGGCCGTTTAGCCAACGTTTAAGCTTTTTGAGAAGCACAATGTAATGGCGTCGCCATATTGCTGCAATTCTAGTGTCAAAAAAATGCGATGTTGTTAGGAATTAGTTTATAAACAGACTTTTTTGATCGCGGTCGCTTCCCGTGTAACAGGGGGAAAACCGTCCAGGAGCAGGGAAAAGGGCAGGAGAGAGCCGCGTCAGCCGGGTAACAGCTAAAACGCGGCGTTTCGCGGTTCAGGAAATGAAGTTCAGCCCCTGCTTTAACACCAGATCGCAGGCTTTGGTTTTCACCTTTTCTGCCAGCGGAGTCGTTCCGATGTTATCCAGATTGAGTTGCTGACCATCTTTGGTTTTCAGCAAACCCTGAATGCCGTCCAGATAGTTGGTGTCTTCTTTTTGCTCTTCACTGTTCAGGCCCAGCTTTTCCAGCACCTGGTTCTTGATGTTTTCGGCATCGGTTACCGAAGCCAGCTTTTGCTTCGCGCAGTATTGCAGAATGCCTGCGGCATTGTTCATGTTATCTGCGCTTAAGGCCTGGTTTCCGCTGCTAAGCAAGTTAGTTAATGACGCGAGCGACCAACCGCCTTCCTGTGTCGTGCTGTTTTGGTTGCCAAGTTCGCTGGCGGCGCTGGAGAGCGCATCTTTCCAGGACGCAGCATGCACCCCGGTGGAAATTAATGCGCTGGCGGCAATGGCACAGCACAGAAGATGTTTAACAGTTTTCATCATCATTACTCAAGGTGGAATTGTGTCGCAGTATACCGCCAGAAACGGGGATTAATACTCTTTACCTGTTACACGGCTACGGTAGCTATCCCAGTTGAAGATCACCCACAAACTGTTACCCAGGCGCATACGGTCCATCACGCGTTCGCCCAGCAACTTGGTCATCTCTTCCATATTACTGTTGGTCAGCATCCCGGTTGGGCGTTTGGAAGAAGAGCGGCGATCGACGATCTGGTTGATGATCACTTTTTCGTATTTCGATTCGGTCTGCACGCCGATCTCATCGATCACCAGCAGATCAACGTTGCTCAGATCGTTAAGCAGTTGTTCTTCGCTGGTACCGCTATTCCTGAAGGTATCTTTCATCGCCGACATAATATCGGCCACGGTGATGATCAATACGGATTTACCGCGTAGCAGCAGCTCGTTGCAGATTGCCGCCGCCAGATGGTTTTTGCCGGTTCCTGGCTTACCAGAAAAGATGAAGCTGGCGATGTTGCCGTCAAACTCTTCGACATACTGGCGCGCTTTGCTTAACGCATTCATCTGCCCTTCACACTCAACGCGATAGTTCTCAAAGGAGCAGTTCTGATGCAGTGGACGAATACCGGAGCGGTTAAAGGTGCGCTGCATTTTCATCGCCCGATTTTCACGTTCGAGAGCGGCGGAGCGGATCGCCCCTTGTTCTTTCTGCCAGGCCAGTAGCTCTTCACCCGTTTTGAATGCAGGTTTGATATGGGCAGGCATCATTTTTTGCAGGCGTTGCATCAGGTCGCCAACGTTTTTCATCGTTACCCTCTGAATCCTGGTGGAATTTGGCTGTCAGGTTCGCTGACCGTATTCACATCTCGTTTCGGCAGTCCGCCGTTGCTGGCACGACCGATTTGCAGGCTGCGCGCCAGTTTTTGTTGCCACTGCACATGGTGAAAGACTTTACCTTCCGCCTGCCAGTAGGCAATGAATGAGGCCAGTTCTTCGGTGGTCACCGGCTCTCTTAGCGCCACGCCCCATAGCGCCGCCAGGCGGATAAAGTCGGCATCGGGTTGCCAGTCCGGATACATGGCGAATTTCCCCATGGGGACAGCAACGGGAGCGGCTTGCGGTTCCTGATAGAGTTGATCGTCCAGAGCGACATCGCTTCCCGGACGCGCCAGCTTTTCTTCCAGCGCCAGCAGTTCAGCCAGGCGTGCAGGCGTGACGGCATAAAACGCCGGGGCATTGTTAGCAAATACGGCAACCACACCGCCTTCAGCTTTTGCCAGAACGGTTTGGTGATCGTGTACCAGGGCGTCAATACCAACGACGTCCGGGGTCAAAACTCTGGAAGACATACTGTTTCTCAAATATGGAACGATGAACGAGAAGGGAGATAACTTTTATAGTAACACACGGAGGAGAGGAGGCTGTCTCTCATCCGTGTGCTTAAGCGAGGCAATTTTATACGCGAGGGCGCTTGCGGTACAACCATAATCCAGGAATGGAAAGACCGATGGATAACGCACCAACAATCGATGAAGCTGTAAGAAAGTTGGTTAACAGGGTAATCATCAACGGTTCGCTGTAACCTAACTGGCTGATTTTTACCGCCGAAATCATTGCGGTATAAGCCGATATGCCCGGGAACATAGGGATAACGGCCGCCACGGTAAACACTTTCGGATGCGCCAGATACCAGCGCGACCATTGAATACCAATGGTGCCGACCAGCATAGAAGCCATAAAAGTTGACCACTCAATATTCAGCCCGCTGGTCATTAAGATCATTCGTGAACCATGACCAATCGCGCCAAGCAGCGCACACCAGCGTAACGCCCGAACGGGAACGTTGAACACCATCGCAAAGCCGACCGCAGGAATGGCGGCGAGGATCATATCCTGCGCCAACGCTAACAGAAATTCGATCACACCCATCCGCGTAGCCCCCAAATCGTCAGTGCCATCACTACGCCGACGCAGGTAGCCAGTGTCAGCAGACTGGCGATCGCCCAGCGTGCCAGTCCGGTATTGATGTGGCCTTTAAACATATCGGCGACGGCATTAATCAACGGAAATCCCGGCACCAGCAGCAGAACGCTGGCGGCCATCGCGATAGTGGGTGTATTGCTGAAAGTGGGAAGTTGCAAAAGCAATCCGGAAATGGTGGTGGCGGCGAAAGCGGTGAGGCAAAAGTTGATCTGCGGATGAAGATGACGTTGTGCCAGCAGCTGGCGGATATACATCGCGGCCGTACTGGCAAAGAAGGTGATGACGGCACCATCCCAGCCACCTTTATTGAGTTTGCAGAAACAGGCGCAAGAAAGGCCAACCATTAAGGCTACCAGCCATCTTGGGTAACGTAATGGCTGAATTTGGCTAAATCGTTTCTCTACGCCTTTGTAATCCAGCAGATGGTGCTCCGCCAGAATCACAATGTGCTGGACTTCAGTCACCACATGCATATTAATGCCGCGATCGTGATTTTTACGTGTCGATGTCAGGCATTGCCCATCTTTAATGGTTGTCAGCACTATGGCGTTCGAAGAGATAGAACTTTCGACGCTGTCCATCCCCAACGCCCGACCCAGTCGTGAGGAAAGCTCATCAACCAACGCGCTTTCCGCACCATGTTGCAAAAGAAATAATCCACACTGGATACAAAGCCGTGTTACGGCTCGCTGTTGCTCAGTTTGCATAACTCGCCCTTTGTCATAGACGTGCTGCGTATTGTTCAGATAATGAGAATCCATTTGTATCATGAAGCACGGTTGTTTTGCGGTAGGTTAAGATCAAAATTGCGCTGATTAATCCTGGTTATCGGGACAAGCTCGGTGATAAAAAGCGAATTATCTCTCGTCGCAAATAAACTATCACATGAATATTATCACCATAATGAATTTATTGTTTGTCCTTTACGAACCAGAATAATAGATAACCGGGCACGTTTTTTAATGTTAACAAGTTAAAACCATCAGATTTCATTGAATAAATATTGGTTGTGTGATTTTTCATTCTGCGGGAAGGGATATCATTTAATTATAAATTAAATGAATGTGATTTCTGTTTTTCATTAAGTATTCCTAACAACTTAATGTAGATATTTTAAATGTCTCCAGGCTATTTCACCAGGTTATCATTTGATGCTAACCTTCTGACACATGCAGTGGAGTTGTTGTGCAGCAGGAGTATGCTGATATGAAAGTGAATGCTAAGGATAATTTATTCGCTTAATCTATTAATTTGCTGGAAACATTTAAGGAATGAATATCCTGAATAAACCATCATAATTTTTAGACAGTGGATGTGGAGGAAATATGTTGCCAGGATGCTGCAAAAATGGAATTGTTATCAGTAAAATACCTGTTATGCAAGCAGGGTTAAAAGAGGTCATGAGGACTCACTTCCCTGAATATGAAATAATATCCAGCGCCTCTGCGGAGGACCTTACCTTATTACAATTACGTCGTTCCGGATTAGTCATTGCTGATTTAGCCGGTGAAAGTGAAGATCCACGTTCTGTTTGTGAACATTATTATTCTTTAATCTCACAATATCGGGAAATTCACTGGGTTTTCATGGTGTCACGCTCCTGGTATTCCCAGGCAGTAGAACTGCTCATGTGCCCTACGGCGACGTTATTGTCTGATGTTGAACCCATTGAGAATCTGGTCAAGACCGTACGTTCCGGCAATACGCACGCAGAGCGTATCAGCGCCATGCTGACCTCCCCGGCAATGACTGAAACTCATGATTTTAGCTATCGCTCCGTCATTCTCACTCTTTCAGAGCGCAAGGTACTGCGGCTATTAGGTAAAGGATGGGGCATCAACCAGATAGCTTCATTGCTTAAGAAAAGTAATAAAACTATCAGCGCCCAAAAAAACAGTGCGATGCGTCGACTGGCAATTCACAGCAACGCTGAAATGTATGCATGGATAAATAGCGCGCAGGGTGCAAGAGAACTTAACTTGCCTTCTGTTTATGGAGATGCCGCAGAATGGAACACAGCCGAATTAAGAAGAGAAATGTCGCACTCATAGAAAAATGCGTCATGAGTAGTATCGGTATTGAGAGTTTATTCAGAAAGTTTGCGGGCAACCCTTATAAGCTCCATACCTATACCAGTCAGGAGTCATTTCAGGATGCCATGTCGCGGATCTCGTTTGCGGCGGTCATTTTTTCTTTTTCTGCCATGAGAAGTGAGCGCAGAGAGGGATTATCTTGCCTGACTGAACTGGCGATTAAGTTTCCGCGTACCCGGCGTTTAGTTATTGCGGATGATGATATTGAAGCTCGGCTGATTGGTTCATTGTCGCCGTCACCGCTGGACGGTGTATTAAGTAAAGCGTCAACGCTGGAGATTTTTCATCAGGAACTCTTTTTGTCATTAAATGGTGTACGTCAGGCGACCGACCGACTGAACAATCAGTGGTACATTAACCAAAGCCGGACGCTAAGCCCGACGGAGAGAGAAATATTGCGCTTTATGTCGCGTGGCTACTCAATGACACAAATTGCCGAGCAGCTTAAACGCAATATCAAAACGATCCGCGCGCATAAATTTAATGTGATGTCGAAACTGGGCGTCAGTTCTGATGCAGGATTGTTGGAGGCCGCAGATATTCTGTTATGTATGCGGCATTGCGAAGCAAGTAATGTGTTGCATCCCTATTAATCCGCATGATGCCGGGTTTACTTCCCCGGCAGTGCTTTCATTTCAGCGTACAATCGCCACATTGCTGCACATCCGGTAAGCGATAACGCTGGCAGCAAGTGCGGCGCACCAGCAGGCCGTCGCGCAGTACCACGGTACGCCAGAGTGGATTATCTTCACCGTTCGTGAGCGTTTTCTCAAAAAAGAGGGCATGGCGCAGCGATTCAACCGTCGCCTCGCCGAGCAGTTGCTTCATCTCAGTGAGATACCAGTTGATCAAATAACCGGTATTACTCCAGATAAGTTTGCCGTTGATCTCTCCGGTCGCTTCTAGTGCCTGCACAACCGGAACCAGCGCCTGGCTGATTAACGTTTCCATTCGCTGCTGCGGCGAATGTGGTGTTGCGTTTTTATCTTCACACACATCGACCCAGAAACAGGCGACGCGTCCGGTTTCGTGAAACTCAGCATGGAAATGTTCCGGCGACACATCTAATGCCTTTTCCTGCGTCAGTAGCGCCAGCATTAATGGTGGCACCATCAGGCCGATATACCATTGTGCCCATAGTGAGATCAGCGGTTTGTTCTCGCGGATCATCGTTGGTTGGTTGCGATAGATATGATCGGAATAGACCGCGAGTAGAGAACTTAGCGCATTCGGTGATGACCATTGCGCCAGCGTCATGGCGTTAAGCGGAGCGGGTTCATCCAGGCGGATAAACTCGAGCAAATGTTCACGATGTTTGGCGATCGTCGCACGTACGGCTTGTGCAAGCCCAGCATCCTGCGGCTGGAGATGCGTTCGCCAGATGATATCTTCATAGAGCGGTGCGGAACGATAGGCCATAATCGGGATAGTAATCTAAATGATAATGATTGCTAATCCTAGCGATAGGTTTACCCGATAGCAAGGGATTTCTCTGGCTTGCAAATGATAAAAATTATCATATGATATCGGTTATCATTATCAATGAAAGAGATGAAACCATGTTGCAACGTACGCTGGGCAGTGGCTGGGGAGTGTTGCTGCCGGGATTGCTGATTGCAGGGCTGATGTATGCGGATTTATCGCCGGATCAGTGGCGGATTGTCATTCTGATGGGATTGATATTGACGCCGGTGATGCTGTATCACAAACAGTTACGGCATTACATTTTGCTACCATCGTGCCTGGCGCTTAATGCTGGCATCATGCTGATGCTAATGAATTTGAATCAGGGATGAAAAATCAAGGAAGAAACAAGAAAGGAAGTAAAGATAATTGGTGCGAGGGGGGGGACTTGAACCCCCACGTCCGTAAGGACACTAACACCTGAAGCTAGCGCGTCTACCAATTCC
>NZ_JAVUPQ010000017.1:0-65124 GCF_032029835.1 Escherichia sp. AM3
TGATAGAAACAGAAGCCACTGGAGCACCTCAAAAACACCATCATACACTAAATCAGTAAGTTGGCAGCATCACCAAAGATATTTAGCTCACCAGTCTGGGCTAAGAAAAATCGGCGTGGCGCAAACAGAGCCATCCTCGCCATTTTTGCTATCATGCCTGCATACATAAACGACAAAACAGTATGCAGAGGGAAAAATGGGTTCCACCAGAAAGGGGATGCTGAACGTTCTGATTGCCGCCGTGTTGTGGGGAAGTTCAGGGGTCTGCGCGCAATACATCATGGAGCAAAGCCAGATGTCGTCGCAGTTTTTGACTATGACGCGTTTGATATTCGCCGGTTTGATTCTACTGACGCTGTCATTTGTTCATGGCGATAAAATCTTTTCTATTATTAACAATCATAAAGATGCCATTAGCCTGCTGATTTTTTCCGTGGTTGGCGCGCTAACTGTACAGCTCACTTTTTTGCTAACCATCGAAAAATCGAACGCAGCCACGGCAACGGTGCTGCAATTCCTCTCACCGACGATTATCGTCGCCTGGTTCTCACTGGTGCGTAAATCGCGCCCGGGCATTCTGGTTTTCTGCGCTATTTTGACATCGCTGGTCGGGACTTTTTTATTGGTGACACACGGTAATCCGACGTCATTATCGATCTCTCCTGCCGCGTTGTTCTGGGGCATTGCCTCGGCATTTGCTGCTGCATTCTATACCACCTATCCCTCAACGCTAATTGCCCGCTATGGCACGTTGTCTGTCGTCGGCTGGAGTATGCTGATCGGCGGTCTGATTCTGTTGCCTTTTTATGCCAGACAAGGGACAAACTTTGTCGTTAACGGCAGTTTGATTTTGGCGTTTTTTTATTTGATCGTCATTGGTACGTCCCTGACATTTAGTCTGTACCTGAAAGGAGCACAATTAATTGGCGGTCCAAAAGCCAGCATTTTGAGCTGTGCAGAACCATTAAGTAGCGCGCTACTCTCTTTGCTGTTGCTGGGGATCACGTTCACATTACCGGACTGGCTGGGAACGCTGCTGATTCTGTCATCGGTAATTTTGATTTCAATGGATTCCCGTCGCCGCGCCAGAAAAATAAATCGTCCGGCGCGGGATGAGTGAGAATTACCAGCCAGGCACCGCGCCACCGTTAAAGATGGTTTCTGCCGCTTTAGCGACTTCGGATGATTGATAAGATTGCAGAAATTCCTTCACGTTTTCTGCATTCTTATTATCTTCCCGTGCCACCAAAATATTCACATACGGCGAATTTTTATCTTCAATAAATACGCTGTCGTGCACCGGAGAAAGCCCGGTCTGCTGAATGTAAGTGGTGCTGATAATCGCCACATCAACTTTGGGATCATCCAGTACGCGCGGGAGCTGCGCCCCCTCGAGTTCCATAATCTGCAAATGACGAGGATTATCGGTTATATCCAGCGCGGTAGGTAATAACCCTTTTCCCTCTTTCAGAGTAATTAGCTTCTCTTTTTGCAACAGTAAAAGTGCGCGACCAAGGTTGGTCGGGTCGTTGGGGATCGCCACTGTCGCGCCTTCTTTTATTTGCGCCACGGTTTTGATTTTTTTGGAATAACCCGCCATAGGGAAGACAAACGTATTTCCCACCGCTACCAGTTTATAACCATGCGCCTGATTATCTTGTTCAAGAAAGGGTCGATGCTGGAAGACATTCGCATCAAGTTCGCCATGATTTGTCGCATCGTTCGGTAGCAACGAACCGCTAAATCCTACCAGTTCAACATCGAGGCCATATTTCTCTTTTGCCACCTTTTTAGCGACTTCCGCGACATCTTGTTCTGCGCCATTTATAACGCCAACTTTAATGTGTTTTGCATCGCTGCTACTCTGGTCGCAACCTGCCAGCAGAATTCCGGCCAGCAATAATGCGGCCCCTGTCCGTAGATGATGTGTTGTCAGTTTCATTTTTTTATCCTTTTATTAATGATTACCTGACTATAGCGGTAAGGTCGCTGCGGTTTAAAAAACGAAACGCTATCGATAAGAATAAAAAGGAATAAAAGTGGAATATAAAGTCTGGCACTTCTTACTGACCACGCAAGCGCGTTTCGTACAGCATGATGAGAGCGATGAAAGCAAACTACACTTATGCTTCATTCGATACACATTTGTAAAAGGTTGAATCCATGAAACCAACGACACTACTGCTTATTTTCACTTTTTTCGCTATGCCAGGCATCGTATACGCCGAGTCGCCTTTTAGCTCACTGCAGTCCGCAAAAGAGAAAACCACGGTATTACAAGATTTACGTAAAATTTGCACGCCACAGGCGTCATTATCAGATGAAGCGTGGGAAAAGTTAATGTTGTCAGATGAAAACAATAAACAACATATACGCGAGGCCATCGTGGCGATGGAACGTAATAATCAGAGCAATTATTGGGAAGCGTTGGGTAAGGTAGAATGCCCGGATATGTAAGAACAGCAACAACTACTGACCAACGCTTCTTTACCTGATATCAGGATTTCTTCATTTTCACCTTTGCAGTAACCAACAATGCAGTCAGCAACATCAATGTGCCGGACAACATCAACGGCGAAGTCAGACCAATATTATCCAGCGCATAACCGCCGATTGCCGCGCCACAGGTATTAGCAAGCTGAATAACCGCCACCTGAATAGACCCGGCTTTTTCTGCCTGATCGGCCAGCGAGCGGGTGATCCACGTTGACCAGCCGACGGGAACCAATGCAAAAGTTAGCCCCCAGATAATCGCCACGCCGGTAGCAACGATTTTATCGCTTCCCCACAACGTCAGTACCAACGCACTCACAGCCAGTATTAACGGCGCGCCTGCTAAGGCCAGTTTTACCGAACGTTTAAGAATGAACGACGAAAGCGACGTACCAATAAAGCTGGCGATACCAAAACTCAACAGCACCAGCGTTAAGCCATCCACGCCGAATCCCGCCAGGTTCATATACACCGGGCGAATATACGTGAAGAAAGCAAACTGCCCGGCGAAAGACATGAAGATGGCGATCATCCCTGCCATCACACCCGGACGTTGTAATAAGCGGAAAGTATTTTGTTTCTGATGCGAGGGTTCGCCTGGCAGTGAAGGCAATGATTTGATAATCCAGAAAATACACAGCACGCCCATCACCGCCGCCGCATTAAAGACATTGCGCCAACCGATAAGCTCGCCTAAAAAACTGCCCAACGGCGCGGCAATCACCAGCGCAATAGAAACCGCGCCGAAGATCACCGACAGCGCCTTCGGCACCGTACGCGGCGGCACCAGACGCATGGTCAGCGACGCCGACATCGCCCAGAACCCGCCCAGCGCCAGCCCCAGACAGGCACGACCGATTAAAAGCAAACTGAATGAGTTAGCAAAGGAAACCAGCAAGCAGGAGAGCGTCAGCAAAACGGCAAACAAAATAACAACGTAGCGGCGGTCAGTAGCCTGAATTGTCTGGGTAATAAACAAACTGGCAAACATTGCCACAAAGGCGGTCACGGTCACCGATTGCCCGGCAACCCCTTCCGAAATGCCTAAATCCTGGGCCATTGGCGTCAACAAACTGACGGGCAAAAACTCAACGATAATCAGACAGGCGACACAAAACGCCACCGAGAAAACGGCTGACCAGTTCGGTCGGGTGATGGCATCCGCGCCGCGGTTTTCGGCAATAAATTCACTCATGGTGTTACCCGTGGCATGTTTCAGGGGAAAAGCCGACCACTTTAACATTGAAATGTGTGACGCATTTAACGTTTTTGCAACTTTTACGGTGTTGCTTGAGCTGGAGTTAAGATCGAAACGGAACAGGGCAAAGATTACCGGATGCGGCGTGAACGTCTTATCCACCCGACAGGTCAGGCGCGGTCTGTAGGCTGATAAGACGAAACGGTTTCAATGCAACCAGTGAACGCCCTCGGCAGGCTGAAAGAACGCGTTATAGCGCATCTGAAAAGCATTAATATCCTGCATTTCAGGTTCGGTTTCGCGCAGAAAACCTAGCGCCAGCCTGACCTGAGCGTCGGTAATCGGCGCGGCGAGGCGAGCTTTTTGTAAAATCCGATGCCATTGCAGCAGGTTCTGTTCGCTACCATCGACAATGACAATTTGCCAGATGAGCAACACCTGCGCGGCGTTTTTCAGGTGCGACTCATCCGGACGATGCAAATAACGTAAAAATTCGTCACCAGCTGACTTTCCCATTTGATCGACCATCGACTCCACGGGTACGACATCGATGTTCAGCCGATCGCTGAGACGGCGAATCGCTTTTCTGGCCCCGGATGTCAGCACCCGAAAACCAACCACAAACACTACCGCCAGCGTGGCGAGCATTATCCAGATCATGAGTTCTCCTGCGTAATCAGAACTCATGATATCTGGAAACCCTCGCCAGTTACTAATCCACCAGAATAATCTTCAGTGCAAACAGAGCTGCGACCACCACCACACACAGGTTCAGATCGCGCCAGCGCCCGGTGCATACTTTCATGATGCAGTACGACATAAAGCCGAGTGCAATCCCTTCGGTGATCGAGAAAGTAAAGGGCATCATCACCGTGGTAATAAACGCAGGCACCGATTCGGTAAAATCATCCCAGTTAACGCGCGCCAGGCTCGAAGTCATCAGCACGCCAACAAAGATTAACGCTCCGGCGGTTGCGTAAGGAGGAACTATCGCCACCAGCGGTGAGAAGAACATAACCAACAGGAACATAACGCCAACCACAACCGCAGTCAGCCCCGTGCGGCCACCGACTGCCACACCAGAAGTACTTTCAATATAGGCAGTAACAGACGAGGTGCCGATAAACGCACCCGCCACCGAACTGACGCTATCAACATACAGCGCCTTATTCATATTGGGGAATTTACCGTTACCATCTATTAAGCCCGCTTTATCAGTTACACCAATTAATGTTCCTGATGAATCAAATAGGTTGATCAGCATAAAGGAGAAAATGATACCGGCGAGTTCAAGTGTTAACGCGCCGCTCAAATCTACTTCACCAATGACGCCGCTAATATCAGGCGGAATGGAATAGACGCCGCTAAAATGAACATCACCGAAAAATAATCCACAGCAAGACGTCACCACAATAGAAACCAGCACCGCGGCATGAAAATGACGTGATGACAACACGGTTATAATAAAAAACCCTAAAATACCTAACAACACGCCGTGAGAACTTAAATCGCCAATCATCACCAGCGTGTCTTTATTGGCGACAATAACGCCAGTATTTTTTAATCCCATTAAGGCGATAAATAATCCAATTCCGCTGGTGATACCAATACGTAAACTTAAGGGAATGTTGGAGATCATCCAGTACCGGATACGAAACAGCGTGAGCAAAAATAGTCCAACTGCGCCCCAGAATATTGCGCCCATCCCGGTCTGCCAGGAGATGCCCATCGCCCCCACGACCACGAAGGCAAAGAAGGCGTTCAGCCCCATTGCCGGAGCCAGCGCCACGGGTAAGTTAGCAAATATCCCCATCGCAATACTGCCGATACCGGCAATCAAACAGGTGGTAACAAACACCACTTTCGGGTCCATTTGTGCCGCGCCGAGGATTTGCGGGTTCACAAAAACGATGTACACCATGGTTAAAAAAGTGGTCATCCCCGCAATCAATTCTGTGCGGACGGTGGTCCCATGCTGAGGTAGTTTAAATAATCGCGAAAGCGTCCCTGATTCATTACTCACGTAATCGGTATTGTCATTATTCATTTTTTTGTCCATTGGAGGAGATTTAATCCCTTGCTTTTGTAAAACAAATGACAACAACGGTTCAGTGATAATTATCACATTTCAATTGCACATTAATGGATATTCTTTAATAATCTCGCGACGTTTCTTTATGATAAATAATAATCAAATTGATAAAATCAAAATGAGAAAAATATGAATAATTCTATTAACCATAAATTTCATCACATTAGCCGGGCTGAATACCAGGAATTGTTAGCCGTTTCCCGTGGCGACGCTGTTGCCGATTATATTATTGATAATGTCTCTATTCTCGACCTGATCAATGGCGGAGAAATTTCCGGCCCAATTGTGATTAAAGGACGTTACATTGCCGGTGTTGGCGCAGAATACGCTGATGCTCCGGCTTTGCAGCGGATTGATGCTCGCGGCGCAACGGCGGTGCCAGGGTTTATTGATGCTCACCTGCATATTGAATCCAGCATGATGACGCCGGTCACTTTTGAAACCGCTACCCTGCCGCGCGGCCTGACGACCGTTATTTGCGACCCTCATGAAATCGTCAACGTGATGGGAGAAGCCGGATTCGCCTGGTTTGCCCGCTGTGCCGAACAGGCAAGGCAAAACCAGTACTTACAGGTCAGCTCTTGCGTACCCGCCCTGGAAGGCTGCGATGTTAACGGTGCCAGTTTTACCCTTGAACAGATGCTCGCCTGGCGGGACCATCCGCAGGTTACCGGCCTTGCAGAAATGATGGACTACCCTGGCGTAATTAGCGGGCAGAATGCGCTGCTCGATAAACTGGATGCATTTCGCCACCTGACGCTGGACGGTCACTGCCCGGGTTTGGGTGGTAAAGAACTTAACGCCTATATTACTGCGGGTATTGAAAACTGCCACGAAAGTTATCAGCTGGAAGAAGGACGCCGGAAATTACAACTCGGCATGTCGTTGATGATCCGCGAAGGGTCCGCTGCCCGCAATCTCAACGCGCTGGCACCGTTGATCAACGAATTTAACAGCCCGCAATGCATGCTCTGTACCGATGACCGTAACCCGTGGGAGATCGCCCATGAAGGACACATCGATGCCTTAATTCGCCGCCTGATCGAACAACACAATGTGCCGCTGCATGTGGCATATCGCGTCGCCAGCTGGTCGACGGCGCGCCACTTTGGTCTGAATCACCTCGGCTTACTGGCACCCGGCAAGCAGGCCGATATCGTCCTGTTGAGCGATGCGCGTAAGGTCACGGTGCAGCAGGTACTGGTGAAAGGCGAGCCGATTGATGCGCAAACCTTACAGGCGGAAGAGTCGGCGAGACTGGCACAATCCGCTCCGCCATATGGCAACACCATTGCCCGCCAGCCAGTTTCCGCCAGCGACTTTGCCCTGCAATTTACGCCCGGAAAACGCTATCGGGTCATTGACGTCATCCATAACGAATTGATTACGCACTCCCACTCCAGCGTCTACAGCGAAAATGGTTTTGATCGCGATGATGTGAGCTTTATTGCCGTACTTGAGCGTTACGGGCAACGGCTGGCTCCGGCTTGTGGTTTGCTTGGCGGCTTTGGACTGAATGAAGGTGCGCTGGCTGCGACGGTCAGCCATGACAGCCATAATATTGTGGTGATCGGTCGCAGTGCCGAAGAGATGGCGCTGGCGGTCAATCAGGTGATTCAGGATGGCGGCGGGCTGTGCGTGGTACGTAACGGCCAGGTCCAAAGTCATCTGCCGTTGCCCATTGCCGGCCTGATGAGCACCGACACGGCGCAGTCGCTGGCGGAACAGATTGACGCCTTGAAAGCCGCCGCCCGTGAATGCGGTCCGTTACCCGATGAGCCGTTTATTCAGATGGCGTTTCTTTCTCTGCCAGTGATCCCCGCGCTAAAACTAACCAGTCAGGGGCTATTTGATGGCGAGAAGTTTGCCTTCACTACGCTGGAAGTCACGGAATAATAAAAAAGCCCGGCGTCATGCCGGGCAAAAGTCACCAGTTACGTTTATGCCACTGTCAACTGCTGAATTTTTTTCTCGCGGCGGATTTTGCGTTCTTCCATCACCGCCACTATCGCCATCAGGCAGATACAACCAATCGCGGCGATATCAAGTGCGGCGAAGGTGCCTGCCCAGCCGGTAAGGCCGAATACCGGCGTCCCATCGGCAATCATTCCCAGACCTAACTTGGCAAAGCTGTCACCAATCAGGTAAGCAAAGGTGCCTTTAATACCATCGGCAGCGCCAATCGCTTTTTTAGGTACAAAGCCAACAGCAGCCACACCAATCAACAATTGCGGGCCAAAGACCAGGAAACCCAACGCAAAGAGAGAAGCCAGATAGATATATTCGTTGCTGGCATGTTGATACACACCGAGCGTGGCGATAATCAGCGCCAGCGCGATGCAGGCCACCAGGCCACGGCGACCGTTCGCCAGGTCAGAGAGCCAGCCCCACAGCAGCGTACCGACCAGCGCACCAGCTTCAAACAGCGTAAAGCCCTGAATCGCCACCGCTTTAGAGAGTTTCAGTTCCTGGAACGCGTATACGGTTGACCACTGGTCGATACCAATACGTACCACATAGAGGAAAATGTTGGCGAAGCACAGCAGCCAGATCACTTTGTTTTTCAGCACATACTCAACAAAGATCTGCCACTTGGTCATATCGGTAGATTCTGTCTCTTTGTCCTCTTCGCTGATCTCCTCGCCGAACAGTTCTTCAGCTTTGCCGAGGCCATAAGATTCCGGGGAGTCGCTGCCGTAACGCAGGCCGATAAAACCGACAATCAGCGCGATAATCGACGGGAAGATAAACATGCCGATGACATGGCCATCGAACAGGTAATTTGCCCCGAACAGCGCCACACCTGCTGCGCCTGCACCGCCAAGGTTGTGAGAAATATTCCAGAAACCGAGGAATGTCCCGCGTTTACGACGCGGCGTCCATTTGGTGATGGTGGAGTAACTGCACGAACCGCCGGTACTCTGGAAAAAGCCGCTTAAGGCGTAGAAGGCAATCATCAGGAACAGGCTAACCGAGCCGCTGCCCATACTGGCACTGAAGCCCAGCATACAAATAGCAGAGAGGATCAGCATGAACGGCAGGAATTGTTTGGTGTTTTTGCCGTCGGCGTAGTAGGAAACCAGCGTTTTACCCACGCCATAAGTGATGGAGAAACCCAGGCCGATCATCCCCAGCTGCGTCATGCTCAACCCGTAGGTCGAAATCATATCGTTCTGCGCGATGTTAAAGTTCTTGCGAATCAGGTACATCGTCAGGTAGCCGATAAAGACCACCAGGTAGGATTGCATGAACGGTTTGAACCACATTTTGCGCCGCACTTCGAGCGGAAGGTCCAGGGTCGGCTTGCGAACCTGGTTTAAGAAAGCCAGCATGGGTTACTCCTGAAATGAATACCTGCGTGAGGCATGCATTGTAAAAATCAGCAGCAAATCAGGCCTGAGATAGCGTCCAGGCAAAACCTGGAAAATTTCTTAGTTTTGCCGGATATGAAGTGAAAAGGTGAGATGCATCACGCTTCGCGCGGTGTCTGGGCGTTCAAAAAGGGCAGTAACAGCAGTGCGGAAATCCCGGCGGCGATAGAGATAACCACAAAAAATCCACTCCAGTGCCAGGTATCGAGTACTTTCGCCAGCGGCCAACCAGCAAGCGACGCCCCCAGATAAGCAAACAAGCCGACAAACCCCGTCGCCGCCCCTGCCGCCTCTTTGTGGGAACACTCTGCCGCCGCCATACCGATTAACATCTGTGGGCCAAAGACAAAAAAACCAATGGTGAAGAAGCAGGTTGCCTGCATCACGTAGCTGGCAAATGGCATCAGCCACAGGGAGCCGACTGAAAGCAAAATTCCGGCGGCGAAAATCAAATTCATCGGCCCTCGGTTGCCGTTAAACAATTTGTCCGAGCCCCAACCCGCTACCAGCGCACCGATAAATCCACCCAGTTCAAACATCGTCACTGCCGTATTCGCCGTGACCAGATCGACGCCCAGCGTCTCGGACATATACAAATTGCCCCAGTCGTTGATCGCCGCCCGGACCACATAGACCAGCACATAGCAAAACGAAAGCAGCCAGATATACGGATTCAGCAACACATATTTGGTGAGGATCTCTTTACGCGTCAGCCCTGCCCCTTCTTGTTGTTGAGCTATCTCCAGCGCGTCGTGTCGCCATTCACCGACCGCCGGTAAACCTAACGCCTGCGGGCGATCGCGCAGCCGCCAGCAGAGAAAAATTCCCACGACGATCGCCATACAACCAGCAATCATCATCCCGGCACGCCAGCCGTAATGTAGTGCAGCCGCTGCCATCACAATGGGAATGAGTGCGCCGCCGACGTTATGCGCCGTGTTCCATAATGCCCACCAACCGCCGCGCTCGGTACGAGAATACCAGGCGGTTAACAGACGCGCACACACCGGTGAACCCCAGCCCTGGAAAAAGGCGTTCAGCACCCAGAGTACGGCAAACGCCCATAGCGACGTCGAGAAGCCAAACAGAATGTTGATAATGCCCGTGGCGATAAGCCCTATCCCCATAAAATAACGGGCATTTGAGCGATCGCTGACAATGCCGGAGACAAACTTCGACACGCCATAGGTAATGTAAAACAGGGTCGCTAACAGGCCGATATCGCTACGGCTGAGCACGCCGTTAGCAAGGATTTCTGGTACGGCGGCGTTAAAACTTTTCCGCGTGAAGTAAAACAGCGCGTAACCCAGCCAGATGGTCAGCAGAATATGCCGACGCCAGTAGCGATAGCGGGCATCAATTTCATATTTATCAGTCATTAATGGCGCATCGGCAGGCGCTTTCAGAAACGGCAACATCATCAAACCTTAGACATAGCGTTGAGGTAGAGAAACGCTGACACGCGTGCCGTGCAGACAGGAAATGTGTAATGTGCCACCCAGCGCCGTTACGCGCTCGCGCATTCCGGTGAGGCCAAAACCTTGTTGCCCGGAACCCGGCGGCAAACCGCTGCCATCGTCTTCAATAACCAGCATCAACCGTTCATCCTGCTGCCAGCCTTGCAGGGTGACCGCGCTGGCATCAGCATGTTTCACAATGTTGTTCAGCCCTTCCTGGCAGACACGAAACAGCGTCACGCGCTGGTTTTCGCTTAACGCTGATTCATCGATTCGCCATTCGAGATGGCTGACAATACCGCGCCCTTCCAGCTCCATTTCCCGCATCAGTGAGCGGATGGCCTGCTCCAGGGTGAGATCATCCAACTGGCGCGGACGTAACCGACCCAACAAACGGCGCACCGCGTCGTAAACGCCCAGCGATAGTTGTTCGATGAGCTGCCCGCTCTGCTTCACGCTGGCGTTATCTGCCGCCAGCCGCTGAACAATGCCCGCCTGAGTACGAATAGCAGTGATGGTCTGACCGATATCATCATGCAGCTCACGCGCCACATCACGGCGCACGCTCTCTTCGGTTTCCAGCAACCGTTCAGCCAGATGCTGATTGCGCGCCAGTTCCTTTTGCAGCGACTGGTTAAGTTCACGCAACCGCTGGATGCCAGCGCCAAGCAACAACCCTGTCAGACTTTGCACCAGCAGCGAGAGCAATAAATCCACCGGATGATCGCGCCAGGTTTGACTGGCGATCAGCGCGATGGCGTTCATCAACGTCGCAATCAGCGCCCCTTGCCAACCATAGTGCCAGGCCAGCGCGATAATCGGCAGCGCCAGACAGAATGGCGTAAAGCGCGACAGTTCGTCCGGCAATCCCAACTGGAGCCAGAGACTGATAACAAACAGCAGCAAGTACCAGACCAGATGTCGCCCGCGCCAGTTGATTGGCTGAGAAACCAGTGACGGGCCGAGCGGCAGCCAGGTGTTATTGGCGAGATAGTGCCAGAACACCAGACATATCGGGGCCAGCGTCAGGCCGCCAGTTAAAGTCAGCAACAGCGCATTCCACGACTCTTTGCCGTGCCAAAGCCAGGGCAGCGACTGCAACAACGCCGCCGCCGTTAACGCCGCCCCCTGTAACAGCAAGGTGCGCCAGTCACGCTGATGGCGATAGCGCGAGATCAGCGCTACGGGCAGTAACGTCAGTAAACTACCGATCATCAATAACGGAAAATGGGTTAAACCGACCGCCTGCGTTAGCCAGTAAATCAGCAGCCACTCCGCGCCCAGCAGCACCGGCCAGTATCCGCGCGGGCATTGCAGCATTAGCCCCAGACGCAGACCAAACGGAAATAACAGCACCGCCATATCAGGGCGCTCAACCAGATGCAGGCTGATACTCCACAGGCAAAACCATGCGGCAGAGAAGATAAAAAAGCAGGCAATAACGGTAATTAAGCGGGAGAACAACGTCTTCATCACCAGCCATCAAACATGCGGCGCGCCAGCTCTACGTCGTTACTGACGCCCAGTTTTTCCATCAGATTGGCGCGATGGACGTGTACCGTTTTCGGTGACAAGCCCAGTTCGGCGGCAATCTCTTTCACCGCCATTCCTTGCGCCAGTTTTTCCGCCACCTGGCGTTCACGTTTGGTTAGCGGGTCCTGACGACCGGATGCCAGTTTAATGGCAATATCCGGCGTCAGATAACAGCCGCCCGTGGCAACCGTATGCACCGCAGCAATGAGTTCATCCGGGCTACAGCGTTTGGAAAGAAAGCCGCGTGCCCCCGCGTTAAGCGCCTGCTCAACCAGCGCAGGACTGTCGTGAACGGAGAGCATAATCGTCTCCATACCTTTCGGCATCTGGCTTAGCAGCTCCAGACCGGAGATATCGGGCATGGAGATATCGCAAATACACACCTGCACACCGCGCCCCGGCAGCCCCGCCAGCGCCTCGCGCCCCGAACCAAACTCGGCAACTACCTGCAAATCAGGTTCCAGCCCCAGCAGCTGCGCAAAGCCGGAGCGGACGATGAGGTGATCGTCTATAAGGGCAACGGTGATCATGGTCTTGTCCTGGCGGGTAAAAAAAAACGCGCTTACCTTAACGATAAGCGCGATGTTGTTCAAGCCTTGAGCGGTTACTGAAAAAACACCGCGATCTTGTTAAACATCGTCGGATCGGACTGATTACGCTGCACTTTCACGACATCTTCCAGCTTATCGATTTGGCTTATCATCTGCTCCAGACGCTGGTCGTCATTGACCAGTAGCCAGATATGGCTTTTGTCGCTGTCCTGAATCGGCAGACAAAGAATGCCTTCAACGTTAAAAGCGCGGCGGGCAAAAAGGCCACAAACGTGGGTCATTACGCCCGGATGGTTGCGAACGGTGAGCTCCAGAATTACGTTGTCATGAGTTGTGTTTTGCATGGCTTATTCCCCCACCATTTCAGTATTCGCCGCACCTGGCGGCACCATCGGGTAAACTTTTTCTTCGGCATCAATGCGCACATGGATCAGCGCCGGGCCAGGGCGATTGATGATTTCCTGCAATGCAGCCTGCGGATCGGCTTCGTTATTCAAATCACAGGTTTCGAGGCCGAATCCGGCGGCAATCTGCATAAAGTTGATTTTGCCCGGATAGGTGGCGGCAAAAACGCCTTGCTCGTAGAACAGACTCTGTTGCTGATGCACCAGCCCCAGCGCTTCGTTGTTCATCAGAATGATTTTGACATCCAGCTGATTTTCACTGGCGGTCGCCATCTCCTGAATATTCATCATCAGGCTGCCGTCGCCGGAGAAACACAACACTTTGCGATCCGGGTTCGCCAGCGCCGCGCCAATCGCCGCAGGCAGGCCAAAACCCATCGTGCCCAGCCCACCGGAGGTCAGCCACTGGCGTGGGCGATTGAGCGGATAAGCTTGCGCGGTCCACATCTGATGCTGCCCCACATCGGTGGTGATAATCGCATTGTCATCGACACAGGCGGCAACGGCGTTGATCAGGCCGTAATGGCTTAATGGATCGCACGCTTTCGGGATTGGACACGGAAACTCACGCTGCAAATCCGCTACCAACTGGTGCCACTCTGCACGCGGTTGCGCTTCCACCAGCGGGATCAACTGCGCCAGCACGTCATCAACATCCGCCTGAATCGCCACATGCGGCTGCTTGATTTTACCCAGCTCTGCACGGTCGATATCGACATGAATGATTTTGGCATTCGGACAGAACTGCTCGGTTTTGCCAATCGCCCGGTCATCAAAACGCGCACCGAGCACAATCAGTAAATCCGCCTCCTGCAAGATATAGTTAGTGCTGCGCACGCCGTGCATCCCCAGCATACCCAGCGACAACGGATGCGCTTTTGGCAGCATGCCCAGCGCCATTAAAGTCATGGTGGTAGGCAGTTGCGCTTTCTCCGCCAGTTCACGCACCCGCGCAGGCGCATTGATCACACCACCACCCAGATAAAGCACCGGGCGTTTGGCAGCGTTAATCATTGTAGCTGCGTCACGAATGCTTTCTTCGCTAAAGGCGGGTGCAGCGGCTTTTTCTGCCACCGCGGGCTGAGCTTCAATCTCAAAAACCGCCGTTTGCACATCTTTAGGAATGTCTATCCACACCGGGCCTGGGCGGCCTGATTGCGCAATGCGGAAGGCATCGCTCATGACCTGCGGGAGTTCTTCGATATGTCTGACCAGATAGTTGTGTTTGGTGATGGGGATAGAGATGCCGTAGGTGTCGACTTCCTGGAAGGCGTCGGTGCCGATCATCGAGGCGGGAACCTGACCAGTGATGCAAATCAGCGGGATGGAGTCCAGCCGCGCATCGGCAATGGCGGTCACCAGGTTAGTCGCACCCGGTCCGCTACAGGCCATACAGACCGCCGGTTTACCGTCGGTGCGCGCCATTCCCTGAGCGATAAATCCCGCGCCCTGTTCATGGCGAGCCAGAATATGGCGGATTTGCGTACTTTGGCTTAAGGCATCGTAAACAGGCAGGATAGAACCGCCCGGAATGCCCGTCACAATCTTAATGCCCTGCTGTTCCAGGAAATGAACGATAAATTCTGCGCCGGTAAAGCGCTTACGCGTCGATGTTGTGCCCGAACTTGCCATGCTCCAGTCCTTTTCTTCTGGGCCGACTTTCCGGGAGGTGCTTAAACGAAAAACCCCGCCCGGTTTGCGCCGGCGGGGTTTTGGAATCGTGTGTTGTTCCAGTCCCTACGGCGCATTGCCGACGACCACCACCACACGCACGACGACCACTGCGGCGGATGGCGCAGTTGGTAGTAGTTTTGCGTTGAACATGGAAGTAGTCATTGGGGACCTTGTTGGTTTTGTGTTTAACAATATTTATACAAGCACAGCTTTACAGGGGAGACAATGGAAAATTTTTCAGCAAGGGAAAATTGAGGGGTTGATCACGTTTTGTACTGAATTGCAGATAACAAAAAACCCCGCCGGAGCGAGGTTTCGTCAGTCGCCTGCGGCTGGTAACCGCAAAGCACACTGTATTATGTCAACACTGAAAGTATACGTGTTCCGCGCAGAACGCGCAATTTCGGCACGAATTTTGACGTATTTAGTGCATAGTTGAGTATCGATCACAGTTTGCGTTTTGTCCAAATATTACTGTTTATTTATACAGTAAACTTCTATAATATCACTGTACGCAATGTGTTATGCGGGGGCCGCATCGTTACCCGGCGCACTAAGTCCTGGCTGAAACGGGTGGTGCCGTCAGCGCCTTAACCCCGCGTGAGCACACTGTGTTATGTCAACAAGCACAACGTTTCTCCTTGAGATACCGCGTGCACAACAGCTGGCAACAGGCAGCGGAAAGGTACGTCAGCTGGCAGTGCTCCTGAACCACAGGAGACGCGTATGAGCCTGGTGGATATCGCCATTCTTATCCTCAAACTCATTGTTGCAGCACTGCAACTGCTTGATGCTGTTCTGAAATACCTGAAGTAATTCAGATTCAAGTCGCACCAAAGGGGAGCGGGAAACCGCTCCCCTTTTATATTTAGCGTGCGGGTTGGTGTCGGATGCGATGCTGACGCATCTTATCCGCCCTACCATCTCTCCCGGCAACATTTATTGCCGCTTTTGTTTACATATTCTGCCGCTAAACAATTCCCCATTCCTGGCGTATATCTGGCTAACATTCATCAATGTGATAGATTCCTCTCCCGCATTTATGGGAATGCGTAGTGACTTATTCTAATTATTTTTATAAAAGCATCCGTGATAATGAAAAGGCAAAGAAACGTCAATTTGTTATTGATGTTGGTATTACTCGTGGCCGTCGGTCAGATGGCGCAAACCATTTATATTCCAGCTATTGCCGATATGGCGCGCGATCTCAACGTCCGTGAAGGGGCGGTGCAGAGCGTAATGGGCGCTTATCTGCTGACTTACGGTGTCTCACAGCTGTTTTATGGCCCGATTTCCGACCGCGTGGGCCGCCGACCGGTGATCCTCGTCGGAATGTCCATTTTTATGCTGGCAACGCTGGTCGCGGTCACGACCTCCAGTTTGACGGTGTTGATTGCCGCCAGCGCGATGCAGGGGATGGGCACCGGCGTTGGCGGCGTAATGGCGCGTACTTTGCCGCGAGATTTATATGAACGGACACAGTTGCGCCATGCTAACAGCCTGTTAAACATGGGGATTCTCGTCAGTCCGTTGCTCGCACCGCTAATCGGCGGTCTGCTGGATACGATGTGGAACTGGCGCGCCTGTTATCTCTTTTTGTTGGTTCTTTGTGCTGGTGTGACCTTCAGTATGGCCCGCTGGATGCCGGAAACGCGTCCGGTCGATGCACCGCGCACGCGCCTGCTTACCAGTTATAAAACGCTTTTCGGTAACAGCGGTTTTAACTGTTATTTGCTGATGCTGATTGGCGGTCTGGCCGGGATTGCCGCCTTTGAAGCCTGCTCCGGCGTGCTGATGGGCGCGGTGTTAGGGCTGAGCAGTATGACGGTCAGTATTTTGTTTATTCTGCCGATTCCGGCAGCGTTTTTTGGCGCATGGTTTGCCGGACGTCCCAATAAACGCTTCTCCACGTTAATGTGGCAGTCGGTTATCTGCTGCCTGCTGGCTGGCTTGCTGATGTGGATCCCCGACTGGTTTGGCGTGATGAATGTCTGGACGCTGCTCGTTCCCGCCGCGCTGTTCTTTTTCGGTGCCGGGATGCTGTTTCCGCTGGCGACCAGCGGCGCGATGGAGCCGTTCCCCTTCCTGGCGGGCACGGCTGGCGCGCTGGTCGGCGGTCTGCAAAACATTGGTTCCGGCGTGCTGGCGTCGCTCTCTGCGATGTTGCCGCAAACCGGTCAGGGTAGCCTGGGGTTATTGATGACCTTAATGGGATTGTTGATCGTGCTGTGCTGGCTGCCGCTGGCGACGCGGATGTCGCATCAGGGGCAGCCCGTTTAAGCGCACGTCACCGCAGCATCGTCATCAGCTCCATGGGAGAACGATGCTGCTTTATCAGATCACGCATCACCCGCATATGCGGTGCGGAGTAAGAATAAAACGCCTGATAGCCCGCACAAAGCACGCTGTCTGGCGTCTCCTGCCGAGCGTGCGGGCACAGGCGATGCCAGTCGCACGCCTGGCAGTCACGGCGCGGTTGCGGGTTTTCGCTGCCACACCATTTTTGTAAGGTGGCGTCAAAAAGCTCAATCGAGATACGACTGATATCTGCCCGCACCCAACACTCGAACAGGGCAATTAAAAATTTCCCCCACAGCTCTGCTGTCACCGAAGCGGCCGTCAGATCGCCCCGGTCATCAAATTCAAGATAGGGAATGAGCTGTACGGAGCGGATGCCCCGCTGTTTGAAATTGTGATAAAAATCGGCAGGTTGCAGAGCATCCTTGTACTCTACAACCAGTTTATGCCTGTCCTCTTCAGCATCAATGACCTGACTTCCTGTCATGCGACTCTCTCAATAAATACGATAAGTTGATGTATATGCGTTACAGCAAACAGTATTGCGAGAGATAACACCGCGAGGGAGATCAAAAATTTGTCACGGACTACGTGAAATTGGGAAAAATCGCTATTCGTGACATCCATTAAATTGCGATTACGGGTGTAGTGCCAGAGGATCAGCGCCACGATGGCGAGAATGCCAATCGAAATCCAGAATAACATGCCCGCCTGGTGCCAGTTGTGTTTGATAGCCAACGCCATCAACGCGCCGTAGCCCAGCATGGTACGAAACCACGCCAGTGATGTGCGCTCCGGCTGCAGTCCTGGGTCGGCAATGCGTCTGGCTTTGCGGCTATCCGGCATACAACACCAGTCCCATAACGATCACCGCCACGACCATCAATATTAAGCTAATGATTAATAAGCTGTTGGTGTAGGGCAGGTCCTCTTTCAGACGCATCGCTTTTTCATTGCGTAACCAGCGCAAGTAGCCATACATCGCTAACCCGCCGGAAAACAGACACAACAACAACGCCAGCAGTTCGCGAATGACGGGCGTGGCGAAATCTGGCGCAAGTTGATCAAGCCCAACCCCCGCCGCCAGAAATCCTAGTGCAGTACGGATCCACGCCAGAAAAGTACGCTCATTAGCCAGCGAGAAGCGGTAATCAGGCGCTTCTCCGAGGCGGGAAATTTTCATTGTTGCTCCTTTGCAATTTCACTAACGCTCTACCTTTAGCGGTTTTTTTAAGAATTTCGTCCGCCCGTTTCCTGATATGCTTTTGCCATCCGCTACAAGGAGGTCAGATGGGTATCATAGCGCAAATTGACATCCTCCACGCCCTGAAGGACGTGGATCCCTGCTACGTTCAGGCTGTCGCCTGAATCATTTCGGTGGGTTCCTGCTTCAACGGGCGGCCTGACTGCACCATCTCTCCACAGGCAAGAACGGCGTGCCCCGCCGCTAAAATGTTACGAGCGCCATTTACATCGGCGTTCGCTGTATATCCACATACCTGGCATCTGAATTTACTTTGTGACAGGCGGTTCTCTTTCGCTGTATGACCACAGTACGCGCAACGCTGGCTTGTATACGCTGGCGGAACAGCAAGCACCTGACCGCCACGCCAGAGCTGCTTGTACTCAAGCTGGCGGTGCATTTCATACCAGCCCTGATCCAGTATCGAACGGTTTAAACCTGATTTTGCCCGGACATTGCGCCCCGGCTGGCTGACCGTACCCGCTGCTGACTTTGACATGTTGCTGACCTTCAAATCCTCAATGACTATCATTGCGTGGTTTTTGCTGACGGCCGTTGTGACTTTGTGAAGGTAGTCCCTGCGGATATTTGCGATACAGGAATGCAGTCGCTGTATTTTGCGTTTCTGCTTCTGCCAGTTGTTGCTGAATTTGACCTTGCGGCTTAACTGTCGCTGAAGTCTCGCCAGCGTCTTCTGGTTTTTCTGAAAACTGTTTACAGGCTCAAAGACTGTGCCATCTGACAGCGTGGCGAGTTTAGCCACGCCAGCATCCAGCCCGACCATTGATGCTGAAGGGTGAGCCGGAGTGGATACTTCACTTTCTGTCTGAATACTGATGTACCACTTACCGCAGGACTGGCTGACAGTGACATTTTTCACAACACCCGTGACCTGACGGCTATTCCGGTAGCGCATCCAGCCCAGTTTCGGCAGAAAAATACGGCTGTTTTCCTGATCGAGCTTAACGCCCTGCGGGTAGCGGAATGCATCATTCTGTCCCCGCTTTTTGAATCGGGGAAAAGCAGCCCGCTTCCGGAAGAAGTTTTTGTAAGCCCGCTCAAGGTCTTTCAGTGACTGTTGCAATGGCTGTGAGGGAGAATCTTTAAGCCATTGCGTTTCAGTGGCATTTTTCCACTCAACCAGCCAGGAAGCCATTTTCCCGTAAGGGATGTATTTATTACCGGCCTCATGATTCTCATTCTGACGTGCCAGAGCACGATTGAAAACGAAACGACATGCGCCTGCGAAGCGCCTCATTTCACACTCCTGTTGACCACCTGGTCTTAACTGGAATTTAAATGCCTGTAATCGTTTCACAGGCCAAATGATACTTTGGTCTATGAATAAAGAAACCGATATCCGACGGGGAAGGCATTGTGTTTTCCTGATGCATGTTCACCTGGTCTTTGTCACCAGATACCGACGTCAGATTTTTGACCATGACGCGACAGAAAAACTACGCGCTTACTTTTCAAATGTATGTGCTGATTTTGAAGCTGAACTGGTTGAAATGGATGGCGAACCAGATCACGTCCATTTGTTAATTAACTATCCTCCCAAACTGGCGATATCCAGTCTGGTAAACAGCCTCAAAGGCGTATCGGGTAGGTGACTGCGACGAGATCGACCAGATATTGCAGTCAGGTATTACTACAAAGGCGTTTTGTGGAGTCCTGGTTATTTTGCCAGTAGCTGCGGAGGTGCGCCAATATCCGTCATCCGCCAATACGTTGAACAACAGCAAACACCTGGTCAGGTGGAAAACCGCGCCTTATATCCCCGCCCTGAAGGACGGGGTTTTACGGCGCACCGGATAAATTTGGTTATGCGCCGTCAGCCGTGCTAAAGAATACGGACCAGCACCCAACGGATGCCAGTTCACACAATTAACGTAACTCTGGCCAGTACGCTTTGTTGGCCTCCAGCAACTCATCCAGAATAGCTTTGGCGACCGAGGCGCTCGGTACCGTTTTCGATAACGTAATCGCCTGCCACAGGTGCTGATATGAACGCTGTTCCCAGGCGTCCACGACCAGTTTTTCCACCGCCACTTGCTGACTCATTAACCCTTTCTGAAACTGCGGGATATCGCCGACCACCAGTGGTTCTGGTCCGTTGTGCCCGACCAGACACGGGATTTTGACCATCGCTTCATCATCAAAGTTATGAATTGCCCCGTTGTTAGGCACAATCAGCAACATCCGCTCCTGAGTGTTGAAGGCAATTGCCGCCGCCAGATCGACGATGTATGACGCATGTTCGTCAATTTCCAGCTTGCCCGCCGCTGAATTTCCTGCCGCCGTAATGGCGCGGCAAGCATCGAAAACCTGTTACTCGCGATGTTCCATCACCTCATTCGCGCGGGTATGTTCAGGGTTGGAATGCTGAACGACATAATCCGGGAAGAGATAATATTTCAGATAGGTGTTTGGTAATGTATCCGGGTCCAGTGCCTGGACATCCCGCGCTTTTGCATAGGTGTCGTTCCAGCTCGCTTCAGTATGTGTATCTTGCAGCGGTGGAACATAACCGTGCTTAGAGACATATTGCCGCAGCTGGGGCATCAGGTCGTTGCCCTGCAAATCTTCAATTGATGTCCACCAGCCAAAGTGGTTCAGGCCGTAGTAGCGCACGCGCATCTGTTTGCGATCTTGCAGCCCAACAATTTGCGCCATCCGGCTTTCAATACCGATTGGCATGTCACAGATGTTGAGGATTTTCGCATTCGGGCGCAGACGACGCGTGGCTTCTGCGACAATTGCTGCCGGGTTGGAGTAGTTGAGCATCCAGGCGTTTGGTGAATATTTTTCCATATAATCCACCAGTTCCAGGACGCCGCCAATGGAACGCATGCCGTACGCTATTCCGCCGGGTCCGCAAGTTTCCTGACCAACAACACCGTGGCGCAGTGGGATTTTTTCATCCAGTTCGCGCATCGGGTACTTGCCGACGCGGATGTGCGCCATGACAAAATCAACGTCGCTGAATGCCACTTCAGGATCGGTGGTGTAACTAAACGCAATGTCCGGCGCTTTCTCTTTAAGGATGACTTTACAGGCTTCGGCAATCACTTCCTGCCGCGCACCATCGTTATCATAAAATTTCAGTGCACGAAGCGGGAAACGGTCCTGATTCGCCAGGAGCATCAACACGATGCCTGGCGTAAAGGTGCTTCCACCGCCTGCGACAACCACTGAGAATTTGGTCATTATACTGCCTCCGTAATGGCAACATTTTCTGCTGATTGATGAGAATTAATTAAGCTATCGAGCTGTTCACGCAGCTGGGATACATGCAGACCAATGAGCACCTGAATGGCATCGCCACTACGGAAGACGCCGTGCGCTCCCAGCTTTTTAAAGACTTCGTCATCCAGCGTTTGTGACATGTCATGCAGTGCAATACGTAAACGCGTCGCGCAATTGTTAATGCTGGAGATATTGCCGACCCCGCCCAGGGCTTGCAGGATACCGGCAGCCTGATCCAGCTCTTTTTTTGGCTCTGCCGCGGTGGTTTGGCCTCGCGAGGCTTTGTATTCGGCTTTTGAGTAGAGTTTCACTTCCGCATCTTCACGTCCCGGCGTGCACATGTTGAACTGCAGAATCAGTGTGCGGAAAACCACGAAGTACAGCAGGGTAAAGCACAACCCAATGGCGATTTGGGTCAGCATCATATCCGCGTGGTTGCTGAACATCGGGATCCAGTTTTGCGGTAAAACCTGGTCAATCAGACCTCCGCCCATGTTGCCCACCACACCAAAGAGATACATTACGGTCGACATTGAGGCCGCCAGCACGGCGTGTACCGCAAACAGCAACGGTGAAATGAACAGGAAGGTAAATTCCAGCGGTTCGGTAATTCCCACCAGCATGGCGGTTAAGGTTGCGGGAATCAGCAAGCCCGCCACTTTTACCCGATTTTCCGGTGCGGCAGTGAAGTACATCGCTAAAGAAATGCCCACGGCACCAAAGATTTTTGAGTTACCGTGCAGGGCAAAACCGCCTTCCGGGAACAACGATTTCAGCGGCTCGGCGCTCAAACTGAACTCTTGCAGATGCTGCGCCCAGTACATCTGAATGCCGCCTTCAACAGCTGCCGGACCAAAGATAAACTGTCCGTAGATGAAGTGGTGTAAACCGGTTGGGATCAGAATACGTTCGAGGAAGGTGTAAACCCAGACCCCAAGTGCACCCGCCGAACGCAGGAACGCTTGCAGAGATTCAATCCCCATTTGTACTTTTGGCCAGCCGAGCAACGTCAGCCAGGCACAGGGGATCATCACCAGGAAGGCGATAATCACCACATAAGACGTCCCCTGGAAAATGCCGAGAAAAACCGGCAGTTTTTTATCGAACAGACGGTTATGCAGCGCCGTCACAATGCCGGAAATGATAATTGCGCCGATAATGCTGGTATCGAGGGTTTTAATCCCGGCCATCATTGTCAGACCGCTACCTGCCACCGCGTCCTGAGTGAAATCGACGCCGAAGTAGCTTCCCCAGGTCATTCCCATCGCGTTGATGAAATAGTTCCAGGTCAGGAAACTCACCATCACCGCCAGACAAGCACGCCCCTGCGCTTGCTTAGCAAGGCCAATGGGTAAACCGACAGCAAAAATCAGCGGCATATTACGGAATACCGTCCAACCGCCCTCTTCAATAATGTGTACGATTTGCGCGAATAAACTGTTCGGATCGGTCAGTGATTCCCCGACAAACATCGGGTTTTGCAGCAAGATGGCAAGACCCACCACAATCCCGGCGAAGGGAAACAGCAGCACTGGCGTGAACATCGCGCCGCCAAAGCGTTGAATTTGACTGAGCATTTCCACATCCTCTTTTCTCAATTCTGTAAGTAGGAAGCCTGATTGGTTATGCGGCAGGCCTGGAGCGAGGATAGGAAGATGCGATCGGCAGAACATGACGACCCAATGGGATTCGTGATCGCTTTCATGCTTTTCGTTGGGCGGTAGAGATCTACGTTTTCGCGAAAAAGTAGACATCTGTGAGCACTGGTACACAGCATCGAACACATCTTTAAAAAAAAGATGTTTTTTCAATCGATTAAGCAGAACTTGTGGGCGCATTACCCGGGCTTGCAGGCAAAAAAGAGATCTAGAGATGATCTACAAAAGCATTGCGGAGCGGTTAAGAATTCGACTTAATTCCGCAGATTTCACGCTAAACAGCCTTCTTCCCGGTGAAAAAAAGTTGGCGGAAGAATTTGCGGTATCGCGGATGACCATCCGTAAAGCGATTGACCTGCTGGTAGCGTGGGGGTTGGTGGTCCGCCGCCACGGCAGCGGCACTTACCTGGTGCGCAAAGATGTACTGCATCAAACCGCCAGCCTGACCGGGCTGGTGGAGGTGTTAAAACGGCAGGGAAAAACGGTCACCAGCCAGGTGCTGATTTTTGAAATCATGCCTGCGCCTCCGGCCATTGCCAGCCAGTTACGGATTCAAATCAACGAGCAGATCTACTTCTCCCGTCGCGTTCGTTTTGTGGAAGGGAAACCGCTGATGCTGGAAGACAGCTATATGCCGGTAAAACTGTTCCGTAATCTTTCGCTGCAACATCTGGAAGGGTCGAAGTTTGAATATATTGAACAAGAGTGCGGGATTTTGATTGGCGGTAATTATGAAAGCCTGACGCCGGTGCTCGCCGATAGACTGCTGGCGCGGCAAATGAAGGTAGCGGAACACACGCCACTGCTGCGGATCACCTCGTTGTCATATAGCGAGAGCGGGGAGTTTTTGAATTATTCAGTAATGTTCAGAAATGCCAACGAATACCAGGTGGAGTACCATTTACGGCGACTCCACCCGGAAAAGAGTTAACCGATACTCCAGAAGAGCACCGCCAGTAATTGGGGGGTGATAATGCGCAGGAACATCACTAACGGATAGACAGTGGCGTAAGAGAGCGCCGCTGCACCGCTGGTTGGATGAAGATTATTAGCAAATGCCAGCGCCGGTGGATCGGTCATGGAGCCAGCCAGCATCCCGCACATGGTCAGGTAATTCATTTTGGCTAACATCCGCGCCAGAATACCAACAGTAATCAGCGGAACGGCGGTGATCAGGGCACCATAACCAATCCAGCTTAGCCCTTCGCCATTGACCAGGGTATTCACAAAATCCCCACCAGATTTCAGACCAACGACCGAGAGGAACAGCACGATCCCCAGCTCCCGCAGCGCGAGGTTGGCACTTGGCGGCATAAACCAGTACAGCTTGCCAATACTGCCGATACGCCCGAGGATCAACGCCATAATCAGCGGACCGCCCGCCAGCCCCAGTTTCAACGCGGCCGGGAATCCCGGCACAAAGACGGGAATAGAGCCTAACAATACGCCAAGCCCGATACCAATAAACACCGGCAACATCTGAACCTGTTGCAGTTTTTGCTGCGCATTCCCCAGCACATTGGCAACGGCATCAATTGCGGACGGACGCCCCACCAGGTTGAGAATATCGCCGAACTGCAGGCTGATATCGCCACTGGCGACCAGTTCGACCCCGGCACGGTTCAGGCGCGAGATAACAACGTCATAGCGTTCTTTAAAGTGCAGGTCGCGAATACGTTTTCCGAGCACGTTTTCATTGGTGACCACCACACGCTCGACGCGCAAATCAGTGCCTTTCGTAGACAGCGAGGTATCGACCTCCTGACCAATCACCAGTTGCGCATTATGTAAATCCGCTGGCTGCCCCACCAGATGCAGCAAATCGCCCAGTTGGATAATGGTATCTGGCGAAGGAACTTTTAGGGTTTCTTCACGTTTCAGACGCGAGCAGATAATTTTGTCGCCGTTGAGAATAGGTACATCTTTAATGGCTAAATCATGCAGGTTAGGGTTCTCAACGCGAATATTGATAGTCCTGATCAGCGCGCCGCCATTGGTGCGTGAAGACTCGTGCTGCTGGGCTTCTGTCTCGACATTGACGCGGAAAATAACCCGCAACATCCACATGGTGAACAATATCCCGCAAATGCCGAATGGATACGCCATCGCATAACTCATCCCCATCTGATCGACCATTTCCATTGGTGTACCCAGGTCGCGCAAGATCTGCTGCCCTGCCCCCAGCGCTGGCGTATTGGTTACCGCACCGGAGAAAATCCCCAGCACTACCGGCAGTGGAATATCAAACAGTTTATGCAGGATGGCGGTAACCAGACCACCGATGATGACGATCAGAACAGCAAACAGGTTGAGGCGTAATCCGGAGACGCGCAATGAGGCAAAGAAGCCCGGACCCACCTGAATCCCGATGGTATAAACGAACAGGATCAGGCCAAATTCCTGAATAACATGCAGCATATCGCTACTTAATGTCATTCCCGCCTGAGAAACAAAATGGCCGACGATGATCCCACCAAACAGCACGCCGCCAATACCTAATCCTATGCCGCGAAATTTGACGTTGCCGATAAACAAACCGACGACTGCCACCAAAGCCAGAATACTGACCGTTAATGCTATATCACTCATCGTCCATTTCTCTTGAGATAACATTTTAATTGCTACGGATTATGGCTGAATCGGTGAAGCAGATTTGCCTTATAGCGCACATTATCACGGGAAAGAACGTGCCGAAATATCTTAAACAGTCGAAATTTAACGCATTGTTGAAGAAGAAAGACAAAAAAAGCCCCACCAGAATGGCGGGGCAAAGAGAATAGCTAGTTAGCTATTTAACGCGGGACGTTCGCTGATAGCGATACGCTGCGCTGCGATGGGTTCAGGCTCGTTACGAATTAAATCAATATGCAGTAAACCGTTTACGAAGGTTGCGCCAGAGACTTCCATATTTTCAGCCAGCGTAAAACTCAGGCTAAATGGCTGATTCATAAGCCCTTGATGCAGCCATTTTTTCTCTTCTTTTGGCTGCTCCGGCGTGCCTTTTACGCTCAGGCGCGTACCTTCCAGTTGAATCTCTAAATCTTCCTGACGGAAACCTGCCAACGCAAGGGTAATGCGGTAGTGGTTATCGTCGCTTTTCTCAATGTTGTACGGCGGGAAGCTCTGGCTTTCACCGGCGTTTTGCAGTGCGTTGGCCAGTTTGTCAAAACCGATCCATTGACGCATCAGTGGGGATAAATCGAAGTTACGCATAGTCATTTCTCCTTCTAAGAAGCGAGTAAGTACCTGCAAATCCGAAGATTCGCATATGCTCCCTGACGGCGAGCATGGAGATGTCAGGCCGCGCCAGGCGGCCTTAGGGAATTAGTTGATTTCGATACGGCGCGGTTTTTTCGCTTCCGGAATCACGCGTTCGAGATCGATATACAGCAAACCATTTACCAGGTTAGCGCCACGAACATGAATGTTCTCAGCTAACTGGAATTTGCGTTCAAAGTTGCGTTCAGCGATGCCCTGGTACAGATAGGTGCGCTCTTTTTGTTCGTCGGCGTGAGCACCTTTCACCACCAGCAGATTATCCTGGGCGGTAATTTCCAGTTCGCTCTCAGCAAAACCAGCCACAGCGATAGCAATGCGGTAATGGTTTTCGTCTACCAGTTCAACGTTATACGGAGGGTAGCCGCCATTACTCTGGCTCTGGTTGTTTTCTAAGTGGTTAAACAAACGGTCAAATCCAATAGCAGAACGGTAAAGCGGGGATAAATCAAAGTTACGCATAATCAATAGCTCCTGAAATCAGCGAGAATGTAAGACCTTCCACAATGGACAGGTCAGGTAGCCAGAACACCCATCAGGCGCGTCCTCATCGGCTACGATGTAAAAATGGGTCTGGAAATGAACTTTTCAAGCCTTATCAGCGGACTTTTTTTTGCAGTTTATGGTCTATTGCATAGACTGAGGGGGCAGCACGAAACGTTAAAGTGCGATTGCCGCCACAGAGCGACGTAATGATGATGTTATTTTCAGCAAGGGATCGCTATAACTCATCAGGCCAACACCCACGATCAACAGATGAATTTATTATGATAAGAAATGTGTTGTTAGCGTTCATGATATGCAGCGGAATGACATTACTCGGAGGATGCTCCAGCGTGATGTCCCATACCGGGGGGAAAGAAGGAACGTATCCCGGCACCCGCGCCAGCGCCACCATGATTGGCGACGATGAAACCAACTGGGGCACTAAGTCGCTGGCGATCCTCGATATGCCGTTTACCGCTGTGATGGACACGCTTTTACTGCCGTGGGATGTGTTCCGCAAAGACAGCTCGGTGCGCTCGCGCGTTGAAAAAAGCGAAGCCAACGCGCAAGCCACCAATGCGGTTATTCCACCGGCCAGAATGCCTGATAACTGATTTAGCGATCAGTTTCGGTGATCCACAGCTGGCCACCTTCCATCCACGCCAGCCATTGACCATCCGGTGAGAAGACCACGGCATCCGCAGAAGGCGGATTGGCGTGGTTTTCGGTTAAATACTCAACCTCGCCACTTTGCGCATGGGCACAAGCAATTCGATTATCCAGCACAAAGCCCAACCATTCTCCTGACGGATGCCAGTTAAATGCAGACTGAATATCCGTTTTGTTATGGGTTAACTGGCGCGGCTCGCCGCCCTGTGGCGAGATAAGCCACAGTTGCACAATGCCGTTATCATCACGCATTAAAAACGCGATTTGCGTACCCTGCGGATTACAGCGCACCCAGTGGCGCGGGACGTTGACTAACCCCGGATAAGCCCGATGGTGGGTAAAGGTTAAACGTCGCTGCACGACGCCACGCGGTGGCGCGGGCAGGGTTGTTTCCGTTCCGCTTAACGGCGCATCACCTGCCGCTTTCCAGCCAGCTTCATCTTGCGGTAACTCAACGATAAACAGCTCCGGCACTTTCTCGCCCTTTGGCGAAAGTGTGTCGCCAATAAATGCCAGCGCGTGATTTCCTACCCATCCTTCTTCATAAGCACGATTGATTTCATCACTGCCAGGCTGTGGCGTGGGCGTGGTTTTGCTCACCAGCACGCACCAGTGGCTACCGCTGTATTCACGCGGATGCTGCTTTTGTACGTTGACCGGGCCAAACGGCGCAGCAACACCGACGTTTCGCAAATCCAGCGCCGGATCGAGTTCTTGCATTACATGGTCGTTATAGGTAAAGCTCACCCTTTCACCGTTCGGGCTAAAGACATGCACATGGCTGCCGCCGCGCAGCGCTCCTGGGGTGTACGGTGCAGTAATATCCATTGCATCGAGATTGCTCACCTTGCCGCTTTCAGCAATCACGCCGCGACGGTGATGGAAATCGTAATACCATGTTTCATCAGGATTTTCCGGGCCGTGAATAAAGACATATTTCTCTGACTTTGGATGAACGGTCACCACGCCGACGTGTGCGCCCTGTGACGCGCGATAGATAACCTCGACCTCGCCGGTATGGATATTCACACGCTCAATGGTCTCGCCGGTAAACGACGCGCCAGAAGGACGCACGTCAAATACCAGCCACTGGCTGTCGGGCGTCCAGGTATTGGTATTGGTGAGCAGGTGATTACGGGGAGCAAAGGTTATCTGTTTCATGGCGCGGTCCTGATACAAAACGGGTCCCGCCATCATACTTCACAAGGACTTCACTTTCAGACAATAGTCTTTTGCCATCGTGATGAATGTGAGTGAAAAGATGGAACATTTCGACGTGGCGATTATTGGCCTCGGCCCGGCAGGGTCGGCGTTGGCACGAAAGTTAGCCGGCAAAATGCAGGTGATCGCGCTGGATAAAAAGCACCAGTGTGGTACTGAAGGTTTCAGCAAACCTTGTGGCGGTCTGCTGGCACCGGACGCGCAGCGTTCTTTTATTCGCGATGGACTGACGCTCCCTGTCGATGTGATCGCCAATCCGCAGATTTTCAGCGTCAAAACCGTCGACGTCGCCGCATCGCTCACACGTAACTACCAGCGAAGCTATATCAATATTAATCGCCACGCTTTCGACTTGTGGATGAAATCACTGATCCCCGCCAGCGTTGAGGTTTACCACGATAGCCTGTGCCGGAAAATCTGGCGTGAGGATGATAAATGGCATGTCATTTTTCGTGCAGACGGTTGGGAGCAGCATATTTCCGCCCGCTATCTGGTCGGTGCCGATGGTGCCAACTCGATGGTGCGGCGACATCTCTACCCGGATCATCAAATCCGTAAATATGTCGCTATCCAGCAGTGGTTTGCAGAGAAACATCCGGTACCGTTCTACTCCTGCATCTTTGATAATGAAATAACTGACTGTTATTCATGGAGTATCAGCAAAGACGGTTATTTTATCTTTGGCGGTGCTTATCCAATGAAAGACGGTCAGACGCGTTTCACGACGCTGAAAGAGAAAATGAGCGCCTTTCAGTTCCAGTTTGGTAAGGCGGTGAAAAGCGAAAAATGCACGGTGCTGTTTCCCTCGCGCTGGCAGGATTTTGTCTGCGGTAAGGACAACGCCTTTCTGATTGGCGAAGCGGCAGGATTTATCAGCGCCAGCTCGCTGGAGGGGATTAGCTATGCGCTGGATAGCGCAGAGATTCTGCGTGCGGTGTTACTGAAGCAGCCGGAGAAGAGCAACGCCGCCTACTGGCGCGCCACCCGCAAACTGCGTTTAAAACTCTTCGGCAAGATAGTAAAAAGCCGATGCCTGACCGCACCGGCTTTAAGAAAGTGGATTATGCGCAGTGGTGTGGCGCATATTCCACAGTTGAAAGATTATCCAACGCGCTTCACATCGCCCACCAGCAGGATGTAAGAGAGCGCGCCAATCAACGCGACGGCGGAGATATAAACCAGTGCAGGTGCGAAACCGTAACCCTGCGCCAGGTACCCCACCACCAGCGGAACGGTGATGCCGCCCAGACCACCGGCGAAGTTAAACACGCCGCCGGTTAAACCAATCAGGCGCATCGGTGCCAGAGAAGAGACCAGCGACCAGGTAATCGAAGCAAAACCGTTGCCGAAGAATGCCAGCGCCATCAGGCACATAATCATCATCGGATCGTTAGTGTAGTTAGCGCCCATAATGCAGGTGGAGATCAGCAAGCCGCAGATAATCGGCGTTTTACGCGCAAAGCCCAGTGAAAAGCCCTTACGTACCAGCAGATCCGCGACCCAGCCAGAGAGCAGGACGCCGACAAACGCCGCGAGGAATGGCACCGTGGTCATAAAGCCTGCTTTCAGCGCCGTGATTCCTTTTTCCTGGGTTAAATAGTTCGGGAACCAGGTTAAGAAAAACCACAGTGTAGAAGCCACCGCAAATTGCCCAAGATAGACGCCGATCAGTTTACGATGAAACACCAGTTTCCAGTCTTTGGCTGTTAACGGCTGACGTGCCTCTTTTTTCACCGGCGCATCGCCATCCACCAGACCGCCGCCATCACGAATGTAATCCAGTTCAGCTTTGCTGATACCTTTGGTCAGGCGCGGCGGCTGATAAACCTTAAACCAAATCAGCGACCAGATAATGCCGATACCACCGGTGACAATGAACACCCAGTGCCAGCTCAACATCTCCTGAATCCAGATCAGCAGCGGAGTCAGAAACGCCAGACCGACAAACTGACCAGACGTATAAAAACCAACGGCAGAAGCGCGTTCATGTTCCGGGAACCAGCTGGTCACCATCCGGTTATTGGTCGGGAAAGCGGGCGCTTCGAAAATACCGGTTATCGCGCGCAGACCAATTAATGACATTAATCCCGTGGCAAAGCCCTGGAATAAAGTCGCCACTGACCAGCCAAATATCGCAATAAAATAAGTCACGCGAGAACCTACGCGATCTAAAAACCAACCGCCGGGGATCTGACATAGCGTATAAAGCCAGGCGAAGGCCGAAAATACATAGCCCATTTCCGCTTTGGTAATACCGAACTCTTCCTGAATATGGGCGGAAGCCACGGCCAGGTTAGCGCGGTCAACATAACAAATGACCACCGTAATAAAGATCATCACCAGCGTCAGATAACGCCGACGCCCCGGCTTTGCTGCATTAACGGGAATATCCATAGCGAGCTTTCTCCAGATTTTGGGCATAGCGAAGCCGCTCACCATGCCCTGTAATTTACAGAGGGTTATATTTTTGTATTGCTGTTTTAGTGCCCGATGAGGGGCTTACGTGGCAGGAATTACCACTCTGCTACGCTGTTATCTTCATGACGCCAGAGCGGATTACGCCAGTCCGGGGCATTTTTACTGAACTCAATAACTTTAGCTTCGTCGATTTCCACGCCTAAGCCCGGTTTCGTTAGCGGTTTAAAGAAGCCGCCAACCATGCTGAAGTCCTCTTTGTTTTTCACAAAGTCGAGTAACTCCGCGCCTTTGTTGTAATGAATGCCCATACTTTGTTCCTGAAGTACGGCGTTATAGGAAACAAAGTCGATATGCAGGCAAGCCGCCAGTGCAATCGGTCCGAGCGGACAGTGCGGCGCAAGGGTCACATCATAGGCTTCTGCCATTCCGGCAATTTTGTAGCATTCAGTAATACCGCCTGCATGGGAGAGATCCGGTTGCAGAATCGAAATACCGCCTGCCTCCAGCACGCGTTTAAAATCGAAGCGTGAGAACATGCGCTCACCCGCCGCCAGTGGAATATACGTTTGTGCCGCCAGTTTCGGGTAGTATTCGGCTTGTTCTGCCAGCACCGGCTCTTCAATAAACAGCGGGCGATACGGCTCCAGTTCTTTAATCAGCACTTTCGCCATCGGCGCGCTGACGCGACCGTGGAAATCAAGACCAAACTCAATCTGATTGCCAAAAGCTTCACGAATTTGTGCCACGGTGTTGACTGCCGCATCTACCGCGCGGGAGTTATCAATTAGCCCCAGTTCTTCACAACCGTTCAGTTTGAAGGTATCGAAGCCGATTTCGCGCAGGGTTTTAATGCCGCCGATAACATCCGCCGGACGATCGCCGCCGACCCAACTGTAGGCTTTAATTTTGTCGCGAACCAGGCCGCCCATCAGTTGCCAGACCGGCGCATTCAGCACTTTACCTTTGATATCCCATAACGCCTGGTCAATCCCGGCGATGGCGCTCATCAGGATCGGACCGCCGCGATAGAATCCGGCGCGATACATCACTTGCCATAAGTCATTGATGCGCGATGGATCCTGACCAATCAAATAGTCACCCAGCTCGTGAACTGCCGCTTCCACCGTACGGGCGCGGCCTTCGATCACGGGCTCGCCCCAACCGACCACGCCTTCATCGGTTTCAATTTTCAGGAACATCCAGCGGGGAGGTAAACGATACGTGGTAATTTTGGTGATTTTCATTGCACTGCCTCTCGATACGCCTTAACAAATGCTGCTGCCTGCTGCGCGGTGCGCTCTACGGATTGCCCGGCGCGATAGAGATCGCTGCCTAAGCCCGCCCCTGCACAACCTACGTCTATCCACTGCGCCAGGTTTTCTGGCGTCACGCCGCCAACGGCAAAGACTGCGATGTCCGATGGCAATACCGCTTTTAACGCTTTGATGTATTGCGGACCAAAAGCCGATGACGGAAATATTTTCAGCGCCTGCGCGCCCGCTTCGAGCGCGGTAAAGGCTTCGGTCGCCGTCGCGCAGCCGGGGCAGACGGTCATGCCGTAGCCCACCGCACGGCGGATCACTTCACTATGGATATTGGGCGTAACGATGAGCTGACAGCCCATCCTGGCGAGCGCATCGACCTGTTCAGGTTTCAGTACCGTACCTGCGCCAATCAACGCCTTGTCGCCGTACGCATCAACGATGGCGGGAATGCTTTGCTCCCATTGTGGGGAATTCAGCGGGATTTCAACCGCGTCGAACCCGGCGTCAATCACCGCGCCAACATGCGCCAGCGCCTCGTCGGGCGTAATACCGCGCAAAATGGCGATCAGCGGGAGTTTAGTTTGCCACTGCATGAGCGATGCTCCTTATACCAGCCTGAAATGCCGTGTCGCCCGCCACCGCCGTCACGTCGCAACCCATCGCCTGAAAGGCTTGCTGGTAGCGCGCGGTCAGCGATGTTCCGGCGACAAGGGTGATGGCGTGTTGATGGGCCACATAGTCGCGCATACTGGCGACCTCTGCGCCAATCAACAAACCAGAGAGAAATTCGCTGACCTGTTCGCGGGGAAGTGTTCCCAGCACATGCGAGGCGCGAACTCCAAAAAGCTGCGGCAATATGGCGGGCGTATTAAGACCACGCTCAAGGCCAGCTGTGAAGGCATCGGCAGAGTTTTCCTGCGGCGGCAAACCTGCGCCAATCAATGAGTGATTTAACAGTAAATGATGTAATTCACCGGTCATCACGGTGCGAAAATCGTTGATTTGCTGGCTATCGGCCTGCACCCATTTGCAATGAGTTCCGGGCATGACATAAAGAGAGGAAGGAGCCAGAGCTCGCGCGCCGATCAATTGTGTTTCTTCGCCGCGCATCACATTGTGGTTATCGTCATGAGAGACACATAATCCGGGAATAATCCAGATATTGTCGCCAACTGACGTTAATTGTTCGCCAATAGACGAAAAACAGGCAGGAACAGATAAATACGGTGCAACTTTCCAGCCGACGTTGCTGCCAACCATTCCTGCCATTACCACTGGCGTTTTCTCTTCACGCCAGTCGGTCGTGACTTCTGCTAACACCGCAGCCGGAGATTTTCCGTTCAGGCGCGTGACGCCTGCTTCTGATTGCCTGCTCTCCAGGCAGTGGTCGCCCTGATAAAGCCAGGCGCGCAGATTGGTCGATCCCCAGTCAATTGCGATGTAGCGAGCTGTCATGTGATTTCCTTTAACCTTCGTGTCGAGCTGGCGATCATGGTAAGCGCCGCCTGCTCTGCCGCATCGCCGTCCTGATGTCGTATCGCATCGAACAGCGCCTTATGTTCCTGGAGCGTTTGCGGCATGTTGGCCTCATTGCCCATCCAGGTTCGTTCAAAAACCGCCCGCTGCAGCGAACTGATCGCAATGCTAAGTTGCTGTAACACCGGGTTATGCACCGACTGCAGCACCGCCTCGTGGTAGCGAATATCCGCTTCGTTAAACGCTTCGCGGTCCTGATTGTTGGCAATCATCTCGTTCAGCGCCGATTCAATCTGCGCCAGATCGCTGGAAGTCGCGCGCTCTGCTGCCCAACGGGCAATCGCCGGTTCCACCAGATTTCGCACTTCGCTCATGGCACTGATAAGCCGTGGGTCGTAGTCATTTTCCAGCACCCATTGCAGTACGTCAGTGTCGAGGTAATTCCACTGGTTACGCGGTGCCACAAACGCCCCGCGATAACGTTTCATTTCAATCAGCCGCTTCGCCATCAGCGAACGGAACACCTCACGGATGATGTTGCGCGAGGTTGCAAACTCCTCACAGAGTTCCGCCTCAGCCGGAAGCGGCGAGCCTGGCACGTATTTGCCGTGAACGATCTGTTTACCCAGCGTAATGACAATGCGATCGGTTTTATTGAGAGTCATGGAGAGTCCTTGTGCTCTGTATGTTCTTCTCTACTTTACCCCGATCGATGCATAACGCGGCAACTTTGTAGTACCAGCGTGATGACGTTCGCGTTTGCCGTGCGTGTAATGTAGTACAAACTTATATTGTTGTACTACAATTTAGATCACAAAAAGAACAATGCATAAAAAAATGACATGCGTCGGGCAGAAATCTGAAAAGGGATATCAGGCGCTAAACAGGAGGGAAAGAAGAGTATGCTTTCAACGGCTTAGCTACTCGTTTAAAGGATTAATCATGAAGTTGAATTTTAAGGGATTTTTTAAGGCTGCCGGTTTATTCCCACTGGCGCTGATGCTTTCAGGCTGTATCTCGTATGCTCTGGTTTCCCATACCGCAAAGGGTAGTTCAGGAAAGTATCAATCGCAGTCAGACACCATCACTGGGCTATCGCAGGCAAAAGATAGTAATGGAACAAAAGGCTATGTTTTTGTAGGGGAATCGCTGGATTACCTTATCACTGATGGTGCCGATGACATCGTTAAGATGCTCAATGATCCAGCACTTAACCGGCACAATATTCAGGTTGCCGATGACGCAAGATTTGTTTTAAATGCGGGGAAAAAGAAATTTACCGGCACAATATCGCTTTACTACTACTGGAATAACGAAGAAGAAAAGGCACTGGCAACGCATTATGGTTTTGCCTGTGGTGTTCAACACTGTACCAGGTCACTGGAAAACCTAAAAGGCACAATCCATGAGAAAAATAAAAACATGGATTACTCAAAGGTGATGGCGTTCTACCATCCATTTAAAGTGCGATTTTATGAATACTATTCACCCAGAGGCATTCCGGATGGTGTTTCCGCAGCATTACTGCCAGTGACTGTTACGCTGGACATCATTACTGCACCGCTGCAATTTCTGGTTGTATATGCAGTAAACCAATAATCAGTAAGCGGGCAAACGCGTTTATGCTGTTTGCCCGCCCACAGATTAATTCAGCACATACTTCTCAATAGCAAACGCCACGCCATCTTCAAGGTTAGATTTGGTGACAAAGTTCGCCACTTCTTTCACTGAAGGAATAGCGTTATCCATCGCCACACCGACGCCTGCATATTCAATCATTGCGATATCGTTTTCCTGATCGCCAATCGCCATGATTTCTTCCGGTTTAATACCTAACACGTCGGCCAGTGATTTCACCCCCGTACCTTTGTTAACGCGTTTATCGAGGATTTCGAGGAAGTACGGCGCACTTTTCAGCACGGTATATTTCTCTTTCACTTCCTGCGGAATACGCGCGATAGCCTGGTCGAGGATGGCGGGTTCATCAATCATCATCACTTTCAGGAACTGGGTATTGGGGTCCATTTTCTCCGCTTCGCAGAACACCAGCGGAATTGTGGCAACGAAGGATTCATGCACCGTGTAGTAGCTGATATCACGGTTGGCGGTGTACAGCGTGGTGCGGTCCAGGGCGTGGAAATGAGAACCGACTTCGCGAGAGAGTTTTTCCAGGAAACGGTAGTCGTCATAGCTGAGAGCGGTTTGCGCCACGGTGCTACCATCAGCGGCCTTCTGTACCAGCGCGCCGTTATAAGTAATGCAGTAGTCGCCCGGCAGTTCCATATGCAGCTCTTTCAGGTAATTGTGAACACCTGCATAAGGGCGACCCGTCGTTAGCACGACATTCACGCCACGGGCGCGAGCTGCGGCAATCGCATTTTTAACGGCGGGTGAAATGGTGTGATCGGGTAGCAGAAGGGTGCCATCCATATCGATAGCAATGAGTTTGATAGCCATGAGTTCCCCAGGTAGATTAGTTCCTGACCCATGCTAACGCGATTCCGCTCAAAAATCAGTACAACACCCGAGGGAAAAGGGGGATGCAACGCGGGTTGCATGCTCCCCATTTGCTTAGCGGAAGAGTTTCCCTTTCAGCAGTTCCATGCCTGCGGAAAGCAGATCGTTATTGGCTTGTGGAGACACTTCACCTTGCGGTGAGAGCGCATCAATAATCTTCGGCAATTGTTCTGCCAGTAAACTGGAAGCTGTACTGGTATCCACGCCAAGTTTTTGTCCAAGATCGGACACCGCATTTGTGCCGAGCGCCGATTCCAGTTGCTCGCCACTAACCGATTGATTGCCCTGTTGATTACTCAGCCAGGTTGAGAGAATGGCCCCTAAGCCGCCACTTTGCAGTTTTTCCAGCAGCACCTGAATGCCGCCCTGCTCCTCAACCCAACTTAAAATAGCCTGATATTTCCCCGCATCGCCTTTCAGAAAGGCACCGACAACTTCATCAAAAAGCCCCATGATAATCACCTGTAAAGCGTTACGTGTTGACCCAAAAAGTATAGATTTGCGGGATGATAATTGCGGATTGCAGAAATAAAAAGGGCGGAGATGATCTCCGCCCTTTTCTTATAGCTTCTTGCCGGATGCGGCGTGAACGCCTTATCCGGCCTACAAAATCATGAAAATTCAATACATTGCAAGATTTTCGTAGGCCTGATAAGCGTAGCGCATCAGGCACGCTCGCATGGTTAGCGCCATTAAATATCGATATTCGCCGCTTTCAGGGCGTTCTCTTCAATAAACGCACGGCGCGGTTCAACGGCGTCGCCCATCAGCGTGGTGAACAACTGGTCAGCGGCAATCGCATCCTTAACGGTAACGCGCAGCATACGACGGCTTTCCGGGTCCATGGTGGTTTCCCACAGCTGTTCCGGGTTCATCTCGCCCAGACCTTTATAACGCTGGATGGAGAGGCCGCGACGGGACTCTTTCACCAGCCAGTCCAGCGCCTGCTCGAAGCTGGCTACCGGCTGACGACGCTCGCCACGTTCGATAAACGCATCTTCTTCCAGCAAGCCACGCAGTTTCTCACCCAGCGTGCAGATACGACGATATTCGCCACCGGTGATAAACTCGTGATCCAGCGGATAGTCAGTATCCACACCGTGGGTACGCACGCGAACAATCGGCTCGAACAGGTTTTGTTCGGCATTGGTGTGGACATCAAACTTCCACTGGCTGCCGTGCTGTTCTTTGTCGTTCAGTTCGCTGACCAGCGCGTTCACCCAGCGGGTAACGGTCTGCTCATCAGAGAGGTCGGCTTCCGTCAGCGTCGGCTGATAGATAAGCTCTTTCAGCATTGCTTTCGGATAACGACGCTCCATGCGGTTGATCATTTTCTGCGTCGCGTTGTACTCAGATACCAGTTTCTCTAACGCTTCGCCAGCCAATGCCGGTGCACTGGCGTTGGTGTGCAGCGTTGCGCCGTCCAGCGCGATAGAGATCTGGTACTGATCCATCGCTTCGTCGTCTTTAATGTACTGTTCCTGCTTGCCTTTCTTCACTTTGTACAGCGGCGGCTGAGCGATGTAGACGTGACCGCGTTCAACGATTTCCGGCATCTGACGATAGAAGAAGGTCAACAGCAGCGTACGAATGTGCGAGCCGTCGACGTCCGCATCGGTCATGATGATGATGCTGTGATAACGCAGTTTGTCCGGGTTGTACTCGTCACGACCGATACCACAGCCAAGCGCGGTGATAAGCGTCGCCACTTCCTGAGAAGAGAGCATCTTATCGAAGCGCGCTTTCTCGACGTTGAGGATTTTACCCTTCAGCGGCAGAATCGCCTGGTTCTTGCGGTTACGCCCCTGCTTCGCAGAGCCGCCCGCGGAGTCCCCTTCCACCAGGTACAGTTCGGAAAGCGCCGGATCGCGTTCTTGGCAGTCTGCCAGTTTACCCGGCAGGCCCGCTAAGTCGAGCGCACCTTTACGGCGGGTCATTTCACGCGCGCGACGCGCAGCTTCACGGGCACGGGCAGCATCGATAATTTTGCCAACTACGATTTTCGCGTCGGTTGGGTTTTCCAGCAGGTATTCTGCCAGCAGTTCGTTCATCTGCTGTTCAACCGCCGATTTCACCTCAGAAGAAACCAGTTTGTCTTTGGTCTGGGAGGAGAATTTCGGGTCCGGCACTTTCACGGAAACGACCGCAATCAGGCCTTCACGCGCATCGTCACCGGTGGCGCTGACTTTGGCTTTTTTGCTGTAGCCTTCTTTGTCCATGTAGGCGTTCAGGGTACGGGTCATCGCCGCACGGAAGCCTGCCAGGTGAGTACCGCCGTCACGCTGCGGAATGTTGTTGGTAAAGCAGTAGATGTTTTCCTGGAAGCCATCGTTCCACTGCAACGCCACTTCGACGCCAATACCGTCTTTTTCGGTGGAGAAGTAGAAGATATTCGGATGGATCGGCGTTTTGTTCTTGTTCAGATATTCAACGAACGCCTTGATGCCGCCTTCATAGTGGAAGTGGTCTTCTTTGCCGTCACGCTTGTCGCGCAGACGAATGGAAACGCCGGAGTTGAGGAACGACAACTCACGCAGACGTTTCGCCAGAATTTCATATTCGAACTCGGTCACATTGGTGAAGGTTTCGAGGCTGGGCCAGAAACGCACCATGGTGCCGGTTTTTTCAGTCTCGCCGGTAACCGCCAGCGGAGCCTGCGGTACACCGTGTTCGTAGATCTGACGGTGAATTTTACCCTCGCGCTGGATAACCAGCTCCAGTTTTTGCGACAGGGCGTTTACTACCGAAACACCAACGCCGTGCAGACCGCCGGACACTTTATAGGAGTTATCGTCAAATTTACCGCCTGCGTGCAGAACGGTCATGATCACTTCCGCCGCCGATACGCCCTCTTCCGGGTGAATACCGGTCGGAATGCCGCGCCCGTCATCCTGTACAGAGACAGAGTTATCGGCGTGAATGGTGACGATAATTTCTTTACAGTGACCCGCGAGCGCTTCGTCGATAGCGTTATCTACCACCTCGAATACCATGTGGTGCAGACCGGTGCCGTCATCCGTGTCGCCGATATACATACCCGGGCGCTTACGCACCGCATCCAGCCCTTTCAGGACTTTGATACTGGAGGAGTCATAAGAATTCGACATCAACGTTTCTCGCTCATTTATACTTGGGTTAATCCGTTATTTTACCCTTTTCCACGGTAAACATCTTCGAATTTTCGTCCGACATGTCTATAACGTGTTCAGCACTGATCGCGCTGACAAAGACCTGTGATTGCGTCGCTTTTAAGCGGCTGGCAAGCAGCCCGCGACGCTCATCATCAAGCTCAGAGGCAAAATCATCTATCAGGTAGAGACACCGCCGCCCGCTTTCACGGGTGAGGAACTCTCCTTGCGCCAGACGTAAGGCGCACATCAACAGCTTAAGCTGCCCACGCGATAAGGTATCTTCCACCGGCGCACCGTCGGCGCGAATGCGTAAGTCCGCTTTATGCGGGCCATGCGCGGTGTAGGTTAGCTGGCGATCGCGTTCAAAATTACGTTCCAGCACCTCAGCATATTCTGTCTCTTTCTCCCAGCCGCGCTGGAAAGAGAAAGTCAGAGAAAACTCAGGGAGAAATTGCTTACAAGTATCGGCCATATCAGCCGCGATACCGGCGCTATACTCCGCGCGCCAGGTGCTGATTTGCTCCGCCAGCGGGATCAGCTCTTTATCCCACGGGCGTAGCTGTTCGTAACGTGTCACCTGGCGCAGCGCCGCATTGCGCTGCTTGAGCAATCGCTTGAGATTGCTCCAGGCGGTGAAAAATCCGGGTTCGTTGTGAAAGCATCCCCAGTCGAGGAATGCTCTTCTGTATTTGGGGCCGCCGTTGAGTAAAGTAAACCCTTCTGGCGTTATCAACTGCATTGGCATCAGGTGCGCCAGTTCCGCGACCTTATGCCCGTCTGTACCGTCGATGCGGACTTTGCTGTCGCCCTGTTTGTCTTTGGTTAAGCCAATCGCTGTCTCGCGCTCTTCGCCCTGTAATCGCCCGTGGAGAACAAACGCCTCCTGCTCATGGCGAATGACGCGACCAATCTGCAAACTGCGAAACGCCCGACCATGGCCGAGCGTATAGATGGCTTCCAGCACGCTGGTTTTGCCACTGCCGTTGGCACCTACCAGAAAGTTAAAGCCGGGAGATAAGGCGAGATCCGCGGTTTCAATGTTGCGGAAATCGCGGATCAACAAGCGGGTGAGGGACATTACAGTCTCATTGGCATGACAACATAAGCCGCGCTCTGGCTGGCCGCATCTTCAATCTGCACGCTGGAAACCGAATCGGTCAGCATCATGCGGACGTTTTCGCATTTCAGCGCGTTCAGAACATCCAGCACATAACTGACGTTGAAGCCGATTTCCATCTCCGCACCGCTATAGGTAACGTCGAGGATCTCTTCCGCTTCTTCCTGTTCCGGGTTGTTGGCGGTGATTTTCAGCTGGTTTTCGCTGACATAAAGACGTACGCCGCGGAATTTCTCGTTAGAGAGAATCGCCGCGCGAGCAAACGCCTGCTTGAGCAGATCGCAGCCAGCTTCCAGATGTTTGTCCGGGTTCTTCGGCAGAACGCGGCGATAATCCGGGAAGCGACCATCCACCAGTTTGGAGGTGAAGATAAAGTCGCCAACGTGGGCGCGAATGTTGTTGCTGCCAATCTGTACGCGCAGCGGATTGTCGCCGCCGTCGAGCATACGCATCAGTTCAATCACGCCTTTACGCGGTACGATCACCGAATGGCTTGGCAAAGATTGACCAATTGGCATTGAACAGACCGCCAGACGGTGGCCGTCGGTTGCCACGGTGCGCAGTTCTTCACCTTCGGTTTCAAACAGCATACCATTTAAGTAATAGCGAACGTCCTGATGCGCCATAGAAAACTGGGTCGCTTCAATCAGACGCTTCATCGTTGCCTGCGGCAGGGTAAATTCGACTTCACTCTGCCAGTCATCGAGGTTCGGGAAATCCGCCGCTGGCAGGGTAGACAGCGAAAAACGGCTACGCCCGGAGCGTACCAGCATCCGTTCACCTTCCAGCTGCACGGCAATTTCCGCGCCTTCAGGCAGACCACGGCAGATATCAAAGAATTTGCGCGCCGGAACGGTCGTCGCTCCTGGCTCGTGTGGCTGAACCAGCGCAACACGTGCCACCATTTCCATCTCGAGATCAGTACCGGTCAGCGACAACGTACCGTCAGCAACCTGTAACAGCAGATTACCGAGAATCGGTAGCGTAGGACGACCACCTAACGGACCGCTCACCTGTTGTAGCGGTTTTAATAAATGCTCACGTTCTACGGTAAATTTCATAGGTTTACGATGACAATGTTCTGATTAAATTTGAAAAATCTTCTTTGATATCGTGGCTCTCTTCACGCAACTGCTCGATCTTACGGCAGGCATGAAGCACCGTCGTGTGGTCACGACCACCAAACGCATCGCCAATCTCCGGCAGACTGTGGTTAGTCAGCTCTTTCGCCAGCGCCATCGCCATCTGGCGCGGACGCGCCACCGAGCGGGATCGACGCTTGGAAAGGAGATCCGCGACTTTGATCTTGTAGTACTCCGCCACCGTCTTCTGAATATTGTCGATGGTGACCAGTTTTTCCTGCAATGCCAGCAAGTCGCGCAGCGCCTCACGCACGAAGTCGATGGTGATCGCCCGTCCGGTAAAGTTGGCATTGGCAATGACGCGGTTCAGCGCCCCTTCCAGCTCACGTACGTTAGATCGTAGACGCTTGGCGATAAAGAACGCCACTTCGCCCGGCAAACGAATGTCGTTTTCGTCGGCCTTTTTCATCAGGATCGCCACACGGGTTTCCAGCTCTGGCGGTTCGATCGCCACAGTCAGTCCCCAACCGAAGCGGGATTTCAAACGATCCTCAACGCCGTTGATCTCTTTCGGATAGCGATCCGAGGTGAGAATGATCTGTTGATTACCTTCCAGCAGGGCGTTGAAGGTGTGGAAAAACTCTTCCTGAGATCGTTCTTTATTAGCAAAAAACTGAATATCGTCGATCAGCAGTGCATCTACGGAACGGTAGTAGCGTTTAAACTCTTCGATCGCGTTGTTTTGCAGGGCTTTAACCATGTCCTGAACAAAGCGCTCGGAGTGCATATAAACCACTTTGGCATTCGGCTTGCGCGCCATAATGCCGTTACCCACCGCATGCAGCAGGTGAGTTTTACCCAGACCCGTGCCGCCATAAAGGAACAACGGGTTATAGGCACCGCCAGGGTTATCCGCCACCTGGCGAGCCGCCGCGCGCGCCAGTTGGTTAGATTTACCTTCAACGAAGTTATCAAACGTGTGTTTGACGTTTACGTTAGAACGATAGGTCGGTTCTGCCGGGGCCGGGACGTTATCCCAACCTGAGCGCGTAGAAGGCGCAGCACGTTGCGGCTGCGTTTGCGCCACCTGTGCAGGGGCCGCGACGTTGCTCGTCACTGCCGCTTGTGGCGTTTGCGTCACCGGTTTGGTGCCGACTTCAAAACGCAGCTGTGGGGCATCCGCTCCGCAGAAACTGGTTAGCAGTCCATTGATATTATTAAGGTACTTGTCCCGTACCCAATCGAGGACAAAACGGTTTGGCGCGTACAGGGCCAGCGTGTTATCGCTCAGTTCCGCCTGCAATGGGCGTATCCACATACTGAATTCTGTGGCTGGTAACTCATCCTGCAATCGGGCAAGACACTGCTGCCAAAGCGAAAGTGACACGGCGGACTCCACTCGAACAAAAGTCGATAATGACTAAGGCTGAAACATTCATGATTGTTGACGTACGTCGAAAAGACCCTGCTTGAGGGTGACGCACGAACCGCTGTCTGCGGTTATATGCCCGATCAAGATCCTGCAAAACGATCGGGACCGCGGATCATAGCCTAAACTGCGCAAGAGATCTTCTGTTTCTCACAGATTTTCCCGATTTATCCACAGGACTTTCCAGAACTCGCTAAGTGTAAACGATCCTGCCGCGAGGCGGGCACGATTTACGCCGCATATTGGAAAATTTAATGACCATAGACAAAAATTGGCTTAATCGATCTAATAAAGATCCAGGACGATCCTTGCGCTTTACCCATCAGCCCGTATAATCCTCCACCCGGCGCGCTATGCTGGTTTCCACTGGTGTGAGGTCGTACATTTTCCCTGCGAAAAGGTGCGGAAAAGCGCGGTAAATAAGGAAAGAGAATTGACTCCGGAGTGTACAATTATTACAATCCGGCCTCTTTAATCACCCATGGCTTCGGTGTCCATCGTTTCATTTTTCGGCGGATATCCAATAAAGCCATTGAATTTATTCAAGTTTAGGTAGAAATCGCCATGAAACGCACTTTTCAACCGTCTGTACTGAAGCGCAACCGTTCTCACGGCTTCCGTGCTCGTATGGCTACTAAAAATGGTCGTCAGGTTCTGGCACGTCGTCGTGCTAAAGGCCGCGCTCGTCTGACCGTTTCTAAGTAATAAAGCTAACCCCTGAGTGGTTAAGCTCGCATTTCCCAGGGAGTTACGCTTGTTAACTCCCAGTCAATTCACATTCGTCTTCCAGCAGCCACAACGGGCTGGCACGCCGCAAATTACCATTCTCGGCCGCCTGAATTCGCTGGGGCATCCCCGTATCGGTCTTACAGTCGCCAAGAAAAACGTTCGACGCGCCCATGAACGCAATCGGATTAAACGTCTGACGCGTGAAAGCTTCCGTCTGCGCCAACATGAACTCCCGGCTATGGATTTCGTGGTGGTGGCGAAAAAAGGGGTTGCCGACCTCGATAACCGTGCTCTCTCGGAAGCGTTGGAAAAATTATGGCGCCGCCACTGTCGCCTGGCTCGCGGGTCCTGATAGCCCTCATTCGGGTCTATCAACGCCTGATTAGTCCGCTACTCGGGCCGCATTGTCGTTTCACTCCAACCTGTTCAAGCTACGGAATTGAGGCATTGCGCAGGTTTGGAGTGATAAAAGGCAGTTGGTTGACGGTGAAACGCGTATTAAAATGCCACCCTTTACACCCTGGTGGTGACGATCCCGTCCCGCCCGGACCATTTGATACCAGAGAACACTAACGATGGATTCGCAACGCAATCTTTTAGTCATCGCTTTGCTGTTCGTGTCTTTCATGATCTGGCAAGCCTGGGAGCAGGATAAAAACCCGCAACCTCAGGCCCAACAGACCACGCAGACAACGACCACCGCAGCGGGTAGCGCCGCCGACCAGGGCGTACCGGCCAGTGGCCAGGGGAAACTGATCTCGGTTAAGACCGACGTGCTTGATCTGACCATCAACACCCGTGGTGGTGATGTTGAGCAAGCTCTGCTGCCTGCTTACCCGAAAGAGCTGAACTCTACCCAGCCGTTCCAGCTGCTGGAAACTTCACCGCAGTTTATTTATCAGGCACAGAGCGGTCTGACCGGTCGTGATGGCCCGGATAACCCGGCTAACGGCCCGCGTCCGCTGTATAACGTTGAAAAAGACGCTTATGTGCTGGCTGAAGGTCAAAACGAACTGCAGGTGCCGATGACGTATACCGACGCGGCAGGCAACACGTTTACCAAAACGTTTGTCCTGAAACGTGGTGATTACGCTGTCAACGTCAACTACAACGTGCAGAACGCTGGCGAGAAACCGCTGGAAATCTCCACCTTTGGTCAGTTGAAGCAATCCATCACTCTGCCACCGCATCTCGATACCGGAAGCAGCAACTTCGCACTGCACACCTTCCGCGGCGCGGCGTACTCCACGCCTGACGAGAAGTACGAGAAATACAAGTTCGATACCATTGCCGATAACGAAAACCTGAACATCTCTTCGAAAGGTGGTTGGGTGGCAATGCTGCAACAGTATTTCGCGACGGCGTGGATCCCGCATAACGACGGTACCAACAACTTCTATACCGCTAATCTGGGTAACGGCATCGCCGCTATCGGCTATAAATCTCAGCCGGTACTGGTTCAGCCTGGTCAGACTGGCGCGATGAACAGCACCCTGTGGGTTGGCCCGGAAATCCAGGACAAAATGGCAGCTGTTGCTCCGCACCTGGATCTGACCGTTGATTACGGTTGGTTGTGGTTCATCTCTCAGCCGCTGTTCAAACTGCTGAAATGGATCCATAGCTTTGTGGGTAACTGGGGCTTCTCCATTATCATCATCACCTTTATCGTTCGTGGCATCATGTACCCGCTGACCAAAGCGCAGTACACCTCCATGGCGAAGATGCGTATGCTGCAGCCGAAGATTCAGGCAATGCGTGAGCGTCTGGGCGATGACAAACAGCGTATCAGCCAGGAAATGATGGCGCTGTACAAAGCTGAGAAGGTTAACCCGCTGGGCGGCTGCTTCCCGCTGCTGATCCAGATGCCAATCTTCCTGGCGTTGTACTACATGCTGATGGGTTCCGTTGAACTGCGTCAGGCACCGTTTGCACTGTGGATCCACGACCTGTCGGCACAGGACCCGTACTACATCCTGCCGATCCTGATGGGCGTAACGATGTTCTTCATTCAGAAGATGTCGCCGACCACTGTGACCGACCCGATGCAGCAGAAGATCATGACCTTTATGCCGGTCATCTTCACCGTGTTCTTCCTGTGGTTCCCGTCAGGTCTGGTGCTGTACTATATCGTCAGCAACCTGGTAACCATTATTCAGCAGCAGCTGATTTACCGTGGTCTGGAAAAACGTGGCCTGCATAGCCGCGAGAAGAAAAAATCCTGATTCGGTGAGTTTTCGCTAAAATAAGGGCGGTCAGTTGACCGCCTTTTTTCTTTTCGTAGGGCGGATAAGCACCGCGCATCCGCCACACAAAGCAACAGGAACATCATGAGCGATAATGACACTATCGTAGCCCAGGCCACGCCTCCGGGACGTGGCGGCGTTGGCATCCTGCGCATCTCCGGCTTCAAAGCCCGTGAAGTTGCCGAAACCGTGCTGGGTAAACTGCCTAAGCCGCGCTACGCCGATTATCTTCCGTTTAAAGACGCCGACGGCAGCGTGCTCGATCAGGGGATTGCGCTATGGTTCCCTGGCCCGAACTCGTTCACCGGCGAAGATGTGCTGGAACTGCAAGGTCATGGCGGTCCGGTGATCCTCGACCTGCTGTTAAAACGCATTCTGACCATTCCCGGCCTGCGGATTGCTCGCCCTGGTGAGTTTTCCGAACGCGCGTTTCTTAACGATAAACTTGACTTAGCCCAGGCCGAGGCGATTGCCGATCTTATCGACGCCAGTTCGGAACAGGCGGCCCGTTCGGCACTTAACTCGCTGCAAGGCGCATTCTCCGCACGGGTTAATCATCTGGTAGAAGCCCTCACCCACTTGCGCATTTACGTCGAAGCGGCAATTGATTTCCCCGATGAAGAGATCGATTTCCTCTCCGACGGAAAAATTGAAGCCCAGCTTAATGACGTGATTGCCGATCTCGATGCAGTGCGTGCTGAAGCACGTCAGGGTAGTTTGTTGCGCGAAGGGATGAAGGTGGTGATTGCCGGACGTCCTAACGCCGGTAAATCGAGCCTGTTAAACGCGCTGGCGGGCCGTGAAGCAGCAATCGTAACTGATATCGCCGGAACCACACGTGACGTGCTGCGTGAGCATATCCACATTGACGGAATGCCGCTGCATATCATCGATACCGCTGGGCTACGTGAAGCCAGTGACGAAGTGGAACGTATTGGTATCGAGCGCGCGTGGCAGGAAATTGAACAGGCCGACCGCGTGCTGTTTATGGTCGATGGCACCACAACAGACGCCGTGGATCCGGCAGAGATCTGGCCGGAATTTATCGCCCGTCTGCCAGCGAAACTGCCGATCACCGTGGTGCGCAATAAAGCCGATATCACCGGCGAAACGCTGGGAATGAGTGAAGTGAACGGTCACGCGTTAATTCGTCTCTCGGCAAGGACAGGTGAAGGCGTGGAGGTGCTGCGTAACCATCTCAAACAGAGCATGGGCTTTGACACCAACATGGAAGGCGGCTTCCTGGCGCGTCGTCGCCACCTACAGGCGCTGGAACAGGCAGCGGAACATCTACAACAGGGCAAAGCGCAACTGTTGGGAGCCTGGGCAGGTGAACTGCTGGCGGAAGAGTTGCGTCTGGCACAGCAGAACTTAAGCGAAATCACCGGGGAATTTACTTCAGACGACCTGCTGGGGCGGATTTTCTCCAGCTTCTGTATTGGTAAGTAACCGCGCTTACGAAGCCGCATTCTGACTGTCAGATGCGGCTTCGCTTCATTGTTACCACTCCTGTTATTCCTCAACCCTTTTTTTAAACATTAAAATTCTTACGTAATTTATAATCTTTAAAAAAAGCATTTAATATTGCTCCCCGAACGATTGTGATTCGATTCACATTTAAACAATTTCAGAATAGACAAAAACTCTGAGTGTAATAATGTAGCCTCGTGTCTTTCGAGGATAAGTGCATTATGAACATCTTACATATATGTGTGACCTCAAAATGGTTCAATATTGACAACAAGATTGTCGATCACCGCCCTTGATTTGCCCTTCTGTAGCCATCACCAGAGCCAAACCGATTAGATTCAATGTGATCTATTTGTTTGCTATATCTTAATTTTGCCTTTTGCAAAGGCCATCTCTCGTTTATTTACTTGTTTTAGTAAATGATGGTGCTTGCATATATATCTGGCGAATTAATCGGTATAGCAGATGTAATATTCACAGGGATCACTGTAATTAAAATAAATGAAGGATTATGTAATGGAAAACTTTAAACATCTCCCTGAACCGTTCCGCATTCGTGTTATTGAGCCAGTAAAACGTACCACTCGCGCTTATCGTGAAGAGGCAATTATTAAATCCGGTATGAACCCGTTCCTGCTGGATAGCGAAGATGTGTTTATCGATTTACTGACCGACAGCGGCACCGGGGCGGTGACGCAGAGTATGCAGGCCGCGATGATGCGCGGCGACGAAGCTTACAGCGGCAGCCGCAGCTACTATGCGTTAGCCGAGTCAGTAAAAAATATCTTTGGTTATCAATACACTATTCCAACTCACCAGGGCCGTGGTGCAGAACAAATCTATATTCCGGTACTGATTAAAAAACGCGAGCAGGAAAAAGGCCTGGATCGCAGCAAAATGGTGGCGTTCTCTAACTATTTCTTTGATACCACGCAGGGCCATAGCCAGATTAACGGCTGTACCGTGCGTAACGTCTATATCAAAGAAGCCTTCGATACTGGCGTGCGTTACGACTTTAAAGGTAACTTTGACCTCGAAGGATTAGAACGCGGTATTGAAGAAGTTGGCCCGAATAACGTGCCGTATATCGTTGCAACCATCACCAGTAACTCTGCAGGTGGTCAGCCGGTTTCACTGGCAAACTTAAAAGCGATGTACAGCATCGCGAAGAAATACGATATTCCGGTGGTAATGGACTCCGCACGCTTTGCTGAAAACGCCTATTTCATCAAGCAGCGTGAAGCAGAATACAAAGACTGGACCATCGAGCAGATCACCCGCGAAACCTACAAATATGCCGATATGCTGGCGATGTCCGCCAAGAAAGATGCGATGGTGCCGATGGGCGGCTTGCTGTGCATGAAAGACGACAGCTTCTTTGATGTGTACACCGAGTGCAGAACCCTTTGCGTGGTGCAGGAAGGCTTCCCGACATATGGCGGCCTGGAAGGCGGCGCGATGGAGCGTCTGGCGGTAGGTCTGTATGACGGCATGAATCTCGACTGGCTGGCTTATCGTATCGCGCAGGTACAGTATCTGGTCGATGGTCTGGAAGAGATTGGCGTTGTCTGCCAGCAGGCGGGCGGTCACGCGGCATTCGTTGATGCCGGTAAACTGCTGCCGCATATCCCGGCAGACCAGTTCCCGGCACAGGCGCTGGCGTGCGAGCTGTATAAAGTCGCCGGTATCCGTGCGGTAGAAATTGGCTCTTTCCTGTTAGGCCGCGATCCGAAAACCGGTAAACAACTGCCATGCCCGGCTGAACTGCTGCGTTTAACCATTCCGCGCGCAACATATACTCAAACACATATGGACTTCATTATTGAAGCCTTTAAACATGTGAAAGAGAACGCGGCGAATATTAAAGGATTAACCTTTACCTACGAACCAAAAGTATTGCGTCACTTCACCGCAAAACTGAAAGAAGTTTAATTAATACTACAGAGTGGCTATAAGGATGTTAGCCACTCTCTTACCCTACATCCTCAATAACAAAAATAGCCTTCCTCTAAAGGTGGCATCATGACTGATCAAGCTGAAAAAAAGCACTCTGCATTTTGGGGTGTTATGGTTATAGCAGGTACAGTAATTGGTGGAGGTATGTTTGCTTTACCTGTTGATCTTGCCGGTGCCTGGTTTTTCTGGGGTGCCTTTATCCTTATCATTGCCTGGTTTTCAATGCTTCATTCCGGGTTATTGTTATTAGAAGCAAATTTAAATTATCCTGTCGGCTCCAGTTTTAACACCATCACCAAAGATTTAATCGGTAACACCTGGAACATTATCAGCGGTATTACCGTTGCCTTCGTTCTCTATATCCTCACTTATGCCTATATCTCTGCTAATGGTGCGATCATTAGTGAAACGATATCAATGAATTTGGGCTATCACGCTAATCCACGTATTGTCGGGATCTGCACAGCCATTTTCGTTGCCAGCGTATTGTGGATAAGTTCGTTAGCCGCCAGTCGCATTACCTCATTGTTCCTCGGGCTGAAGATTATCTCCTTTGTGATCGTGTTTGGTTCTTTCTTCTTCCAGGTCGATTACTCCATCCTGCGCGATGCCACCAGCACCACTGCGGGAACGTCTTACTTCCCGTATATCTTTATGGCTTTGCCGGTGTGTCTGGCGTCATTTGGTTTCCACGGCAATATTCCCAGCCTGATTATTTGCTATGGAAAACGCAAAGATAAGTTAATCAAAAGCGTGGTATTTGGTTCGCTGCTGGCGCTGGTGATTTATCTCTTCTGGCTCTATTGCACGATGGGGAATATTCCGCGCGAAAGCTTTAAGGCGATAATCTCCTCAGGCGGCAACGTTGATTCGCTGGTGAAATCGTTCCTCGGCACCAAACAGCACGGCATTATCGAGTTTTGCCTGCTGGTGTTCTCTAACTTAGCTGTTGCCAGTTCGTTCTTTGGTGTCACGCTGGGGTTGTTCGATTATCTGGCGGACCTGTTTAAGATTGATAACTCCCACGGCGGGCGTTTCAAAACCGTGCTGTTAACCTTCCTGCCACCTGCGTTGTTGTATCTGATCTTCCCGAACGGCTTTATTTACGGGATCGGCGGTGCCGGGCTGTGCGCCACCATCTGGGCGGTCATTATTCCCGCAGTGCTTGCAATCAAAGCTCGCAAGAAGTTTCCCAATCAGATGTTCACGGTCTGGGGCGGCAATCTTATTCCGGCGATTGTCATTCTCTTTGGTATAACCGTAATTTTATGCTGGTTCGGTAACGTCTTTAACGTGTTACCTAAATTTGGCTGATCCCTTCAAGAAGCCAGCCATTTCGCTGGCTTCTTGCCTGTCAGGAAATCTCTTTTGTCCAAATGGCAACTCGCCTGATTCTCCTTCACCACGTATGCTTTGCGTCACCTTACTATCAGGACGCTTTAGCCCATGTCCCGCTTTTTAATTTGTAGTTTTGCCCTGGTTTTACTTTATCCCGCCGGGATTGATATGTACCTCGTTGGTTTACCGCGCATCGCCGCCGATCTCAATGCCAGCGAAGCGCAGTTGCATATTGCGTTCTCCGTATATCTGGCGGGGATGGCAGCTGCGATGTTATTTGCCGGTAAAGTGGCCGATCGTTCAGGGAGAAAGCCGGTCGCCATACCCGGCGCGGCGCTATTTATTATTGCCTCGGTGTTCTGTTCACTGGCTGAAACCAGCACGTTATTTCTTGCAGGCCGATTTCTACAGGGGTTGGGCGCAGGCTGTTGTTACGTAGTGGCGTTCGCCATTTTGCGCGACACGCTGGATGATCGACGTCGGGCTAAAGTGCTGTCATTACTCAACGGTATTACCTGCATCATTCCGGTGTTAGCGCCAGTGCTCGGACATCTGATTATGCTTAAATTCCCGTGGCAGAGTCTGTTCTGGGCGATGGCAATGATGGGCATCGCGGTACTGATGTTGTCTTTGTTTATTTTAAAAGAAACGCGCCCAGCGTCCCCCGCTGCTTCGGACAAACCACGAGAAAATAGCGAGTCGCTGCTTAATCGGTTTTTCCTCAGCCGTGTTGTTATCACCACCCTCAGCGTTTCGGTGATCCTCACTTTCGTCAATACATCGCCGGTATTGCTGATGGAAATCATGGGTTTTGAGCGCGGAGAATACGCCACCATTATGGCGTTGACCGCTGGCGTCAGCATGACCGTTTCATTCTCCACGCCATTTGCGCTGGGAATTTTTAAGCCACGTACGTTGATGATCACCTCGCAGGTGTTATTCCTTGCAGCGGGGATCACCCTTGCCGTTTCACCTTCCCATGCGGTTTCTCTGTTTGGTATCACGCTGATTTGCGCCGGTTTCTCGGTAGGTTTTGGCGTAGCGATGAGTCAGGCGTTAGGACCATTTTCATTACGCGCGGGCGTAGCCAGCTCGACCTTAGGTATTGCGCAGGTTTGCGGTTCGTCACTGTGGATTTGGCTGGCAGCGGTGGTTGGTATCGGCGCATGGAATATGCTGATCGGGATTCTGATTGCCTGTAGCATAGTGAGCCTGTTGCTGATTATGTTCGTCGCGCCTGGACGCCCCGTTGCCGCTCATGAAGAAATCCATCACCACGCTTGATCTCAATCTGCTGCTCTGTCTGCAACTGCTGATGCAGGAGCGCAGCGTGACCAAAGCGGCGAAGCGGATGAACGTGACCCCTTCAGCGGTGAGTAAGTCGCTGGCAAAGTTAAGAGCGTGGTTTGACGACCCGCTCTTTGTGAACTCACCGCTGGGCCTGTCGCCCACACCGCTAATGGTCAGCATGGAGCAAAATCTGGCGGAATGGATGCAAATGAGCAATCTGCTGCTGGATAAACCGCACCACCAGACACCGCGCGGCCTGAAGTTTGAGTTGGCGGCGGAATCGCCGCTGATGATGATCATGCTTAATGCGCTGTCGAAACGGATCTACCAACGTTACCCGCAGGCGACCATCAAACTACGTAACTGGGATTACGATTCCTTAGATGCCATTACTCGTGGTGAAGTGGATATTGGTTTTTCCGGTCGCGAAAGCCATCCTCGCTCGCGGGAGCTGTTAAGCTCGCTACCGTTAGCCATTGATTATGAAGTGCTGTTTAGTGATGTACCCTGCGTCTGGTTACGCAAAGATCATCCGGCACTGCATGAAACGTGGAATCTGGACACCTTTTTACGTTATCCGCATATCAGCATTTGCTGGGAACAGAGCGACACCTGGGCGCTGGACAATGTGTTACAGGAGCTGGGGCGCGAACGCACGATTGCTATGAGCCTGCCGGAATTTGAGCAGTCACTGTTTATGGCAGCGCAACCCGACAATCTGCTACTGGCGACCGCGCCGCGCTACTGTCAGTACTACAATCAACTCCATCAACTGCCGTTGGTTGCTCTTCCTCTCCCGTTTGACGAAAGCCAGCAAAAAAAGCTGGAAGTTCCTTTTACCCTGCTGTGGCATAAACGGAACAGCCATAATCCGAAGATCGTCTGGTTACGGGAAACCATTAAAAACCTTTACGCGTCGATGGCATAACCGAATCGTATGAAACGCGACCCAATTTCACAATAAAATGTAAAAAAGTTGTAATAAGCTTGTCTGAATCGAACTTTTAGCCGCTTTAGTCTGTCCATCATTCCAGTAAATGATTACTCTTATATTCATAATGGACCATTAAGCATGGAGCGAAAAATGGCGACTCACTTTGCCCGAGGGATTTTAACGGAAGGACATCTGATTTCTGTTCGTCTCCCCTCCCAGTGTCATCAAGAAGCCCGAAACATTCCCCCTCATCGTCAAAGCCGTTTTCTGGCGTCCAGAGGTTTACTCGCAGAACTGATGTTCATGCTGTATGGCATTGGCGAATTGCCGGAAATCGTCACCCTGCCGAAAGGTAAACCGGTTTTCAGTGATAAAAATTTGCCTTCGTTTTCTATTTCCTATGCCGGGAATATGGTTGGCGTGGCGTTAACAACCGAAGGTGAATGTGGCCTCGATATGGAACTACAGCGTGCGACGCGCGGGTTTCATAGCCCACACGCGCCCGATAACCACACCTTTTCCAGCAATGAATCGCTATGGATCAGTAAACAAAACGATCCTAACGAAGCGCGGGCGCAGCTCATCACGCTGCGCCGAAGCGTGCTAAAACTAACCGGTGATGTTTTGAATGACGATCCGCGCGATCTGCAGCTGCTGCCCATTGCCGGACGCCTGAAATGTGCTCATGTAAATCATGTAGAAGCGTTATGCGACGCGGAGGACGTGCTAGTGTGGTCCGTGGCGGTCACGCCCGCGATTGAAAAGCTCAGTGTCTGGGAGTTAGATGGCAAACACAGCTGGAAAAGCCTGCCGGATATTCACAGCCGCGCCAACAATCCTACCAGCCGGATGATGCGTTTTGCCCAGCTCTCTACCGTGAAGTCTTTTTCGCCAAATTGATAGACAACCACAGGAGTCATTATGTCTGAAAAATTGCAGGTGGTTACGTTACTGGGGAGCCTGCGCAAAGGCTCATTTAATGGCATGGTTGCACGTACCCTGCCGAAAATTGCTCCGGCGAGCATGGAAGTCAATGCGTTACCTTCCATTGCCGACATTCCCCTGTATGACGCTGACGTACAGCAGGAAGAAGGTTTTCCAGCAACGGTTGAAGCTCTGGCGGAACAGATCCGTCAGGCTGACGGTGTGGTGATCGTCACGCCGGAATATAACTACTCGGTACCGGGTGGGCTGAAAAATGCCATCGACTGGCTTTCCCGCCTGCCGGATCAACCGCTGGCGGGTAAACCGGTGTTGATTCAGACCAGCTCAATGGGCGTGATTGGCGGCGCGCGCTGTCAGTATCACCTGCGCCAGATTCTGGTTTTCCTCGATGCAATGGTGATGAACAAGCCGGAATTTATGGGCGGCGTGATTCAGAACAAAGTTGATCCGCAAACCGGAGAAGTGATTGATCAGGGTACGCTGGACCACCTGACCGGGCAATTGACCGCATTTGGTGAGTTTATTCAGCGAGTTAAGATCTAAATAAAAAACCCGCCAGTAATCATGCATGGCGGGTTTTTAATGCGCTATCGATTTTAATGAGCGTCGATAAATACAATCTTCAGGATAAACAGCAGCGCAACGATGATTACGCACGGGCTAAGGTCACGCAGACGCCCGGTACCAATCTTCATCACGCAGTAGGAGATAAAGCCCAGCGCAATACCTTCGGTAATCGAAAAGCTGAACGGCATCATCACGGCGGTAATAAACGCCGGAACAGATTCAGTAAGATCCTGCCAGTTCACGCGAGCAAGACTTGAGGTCATCAACACGCCAACGTAGATCAACGCGCCAGCTGCAGCGTAGCCTGGCACCATTCCCGCCAGCGGCGACAGAAAGATAACCAGCAGGAACAGCAGACCAACAACCACTGCCGTCAGACCGGTACGACCGCCAACCGATACGCCGGAAGAGGACTCAATATAAGCCGTAACGGAAGAAGTACCGATAAACGAACCGGTCACGGAAGAGATACTGTCGACATACAGCGCCTGCTTCATGCGCGGGAATTTCCCCTTCTCATCCGCCAGACCTGCTTTATCGGTCACGCCAATCAGCGTACCGGAGGAGTCAAACAAGTTGACCAACATGAAAGAGAAAATCACCCCTGCCAGCCCGAGGTTAAACGACCCGGCTAAATCTACATGACCCACAACTGTCATTACGCTCGGCGGCGCAGAAACGATGCCATTGTAGTGCACATCACCCAGCATCCAGCCCAGCAGCGTCGTCACCACGATAGAAACCAGCACCGCTGCGTGAATGTTGCGCGAGGCCAGAATAGCAATGATGAAGAAGCCGAGGATACCCAGAAGTACGCTGTGAGAAGTCAGATTACCGATGCTCACCAGCGTTTCCGGGTTAGCGACAATCACACCTGCGTTTTTCAGCCCCATCATGCCAATGAACAGACCGATACCGCTGGTAATACCCACACGCAGACTCACCGGAATGTTGGCTATCATCCAGTAGCGAACGCGGAAAATCGTCAGTAACAGCAGACCTATCGCGCCCCAGAAGATTGCGCCCATCCCGACCTGCCACGGCAAGCCCATCGCCTGTACAACGACAAAAGCGAAGAACGCATTCAGGCCCATAGCGGGTGCCAGTGCAACTGGCAGGTTAGCAAACAGTCCCATCATAATACTGCCGAATGCAGCGATCAGACAGGTAGTGACGAAGACGGCGCTGGTATCCATGCCAGCAACGCCAAGAATTTGCGGGTTAACAAAAACGATGTAAACCATCGTCAGGAAGGTGGTAAAACCGGCGATCACTTCGGTCCGTGCCGTCGTGCCATGTTCGCGCAGTTTAAACACGCGTTCCAGCATCCCCTGGCCAGAAGCCTGGGTTGTGTGTTGTTGACTCATTATCTATTTCCGAACAAGGAGGGAAAATCCGTCGCTATCGTATACCAAAATGAGACAATATGGACGGCTGAAGATAACTTTTTTCATTGTATTTGCTTATACGGCAACGATTGCGTCATGCGAATTGGCATGACGAAAACGTTAAACTAACGATAAAGGAAAGACATGTCCCAGATAGAAGCGGTATTTTTCGACTGCGACGGTACGCTGGTCGATAGCGAGGTCATTTGCTCTCGCGCATATGTAACGATGTTTCAGGAATTTGGTATTACGCTCGATCCTGAAGAGGTATTCAAACGTTTCAAGGGTGTAAAACTGTACGAAATTATCGATATTGTTTCCCTTGAACATGGTGTTACGTTAGCGAAAACAGAAGCTGAACACGTTTACCGTGCAGAAGTCGCTCGGCTGTTCGATTCAGAACTGGAAGCCATCGAAGGGGCTGGAGCGCTCCTGTCAGCGATCACTGCGCCAATGTGTGTGGTATCTAACGGCCCAAATAACAAAATGCAGCATTCTATGGGCAAGCTGAATATGTTGCACTACTTCCCGGATAAACTGTTCAGCGGCTACGATATTCAGCGCTGGAAGCCAGACCCGGCGTTAATGTTCCATGCGGCAAAAGCGATGAATGTAAATGTAGAAAACTGCATTCTGGTTGATGACTCAGTTGCCGGTGCGCAATCTGGTATCGACGCAGGTATGGAAGTGTTCTACTTCTGCGCCGACCCGCACAATAAGCCGATCGTTCACCCGAAAGTCACCACCTTTACCCATCTTTCGCAGTTACCGGAACTGTGGAAAGCGCGTGGTTGGGATATTACGGCATAGTTCTTCACACTCCCTTCACTTACCCCGCTTAAATTGGCGCTCAAAGGTAAGTTAAGGGTGTTTGATATGTCTGTTTCACGTCGGGTAATACATCACGGACTTTATTTTGCGGTTTTAGGACCGTTAATTGGTGTTCTGTTTCTTGTCCTCTACATATTCTTCGCAAAAGAACCGCTGGTTCTTTTGGTAATAATACAGGTACTTCCATTGTTTCTCTTATTGTCGATTACTACGGGAGCTATTCCTGCATTGTTAACCGGCGTGATGGTCGCCTGTCTGCCGGAAAAGATCGGGTCACAGAAAAATTATCGTTGTCTGGCTGGTGGCATAGGTGGCGTCGTTATCACCGAGATCTATTGTGCAGTTATTGTACATATTAAGGGCATGGCTTCCTCGGAGTTGTTTGAAAACATTCTTTCTGGTGACAGTCTCGTTGTCCGCATCATTCCTGCATTGCTGGCAGGTGTGGTGATGAGCAGAATCATTACCCGTCTGCCCGGATTGGATATTTCATGTCCTGAAACAGACTCTTTAAGTTAAGCGGGATACTTTATCTTTGGGCTACTCAAAAGCAGACAGGATGTTACTATGACTCAAAATATCAGGCCGTTACCCCAATTCAAATATCATCCCAAGCCACTGGAAACAGGCGCATTTGAACAGGATAAAACCGTAGAGTGCGATTGCTGTGAACAACAGACGTCAGTTTATTACTCGGGTCCCTTTTATTGCGTTGATGAAGTTGAACATCTCTGTCCGTGGTGTATTGCGGACGGTTCTGCTGCTGAAAAGTTTGCAGGTAGTTTTCAGGATGATGCCAGCATAGAAGGTGTTGAATTTGAGTATGATGAAGAGGACGAATTTGCCGGTATTAAGAACACATATCCTGATGAAATGCTGAAAGAGTTGGTTGAACGCACGCCAGGTTATCATGGATGGCAACAGGAATTCTGGCTTGCGCATTGTGGCGATTTCTGTGCTTTTATCGGCTATGTGGGCTGGAATGATATAAAAGATCGCCTCGATGAATTTGCCAACCTTGAAGAAGATTGTGAGAATTTCGGTATTAGAAATTCTGATCTAGCTAAATGCCTGCAAAAGGGTGGTGATTGTCAGGGTTATCTCTTCCGCTGTCTCCACTGCGGCAAGCTGAGACTGTGGGGTGATTTTTCGTAGTTATTTAAATAATGAGAACAGGCCGGAGCGTAATTCATACATCCGGCCTTATTTCTTCAGCTTAACCGAGCGCTAATTCTGCGGCAGCGGCTTTATCAGCGATTACCATCAGCGAAGGATGCAGCTGCAACACGGAAGCTGGAACATCTTCGGTAACCGGACCTTGCAGAACATTTTTCAGTGCCTGCGCTTTACCTGCGCCACTGACAATTATCAGCAAGTTTTTCGCCGCCATGATGCTTTTCGGCCCCATCGTCACGTAGCTGTCAGGCACTAACGAAAAGTCGCCGCCCAACTCACCATGCGCCACAATATCAACCATCTCTCCCTGGATCGGGAACTCCACGGTTTGCTCATGGAAATGGGTCGTATTCGGCAAATTGCCACAAAAATGACCATCTGCACCTAATCCCAGCACCACCAAATCCAGGCCGCCTTCACGCGCCAGTTTCTGATCATGCTCGCGGTAGTTATCAATAGTGAGCTTCTGGATATTCTCTTCTTTGATCCCCGCAGGGGTGAAAAACAGATTACGCAGATTGGTAATCGTTACACCTTCTCCCTCTTTGCCGCGAAAGGGAATTTCATCGAAATTATAGAAATAGCAGTTATCGTACCAGGGCTTACCTTTAACCAGGGTGGTGAGGTATTCATACATGCCTTTGGGCGTGCTACCGGCGGTAATTGCCAGGTTAACACGACGCGTCTTCGACATATAACCAAGCAGATGGTGTGCCGCGACACGGCTCATTTCCTGGTAATCTTCGGTAATGATTAATTTCATCTTAGTGCCTTATTTTATTTAAATAATTTCTGTACGAAGGCTGCATAGGCAGGCCGCCAGACATCCATTTCATGGTTCAGGCCGGGATATTCCTGGTAATCAAACTTAATTTTTTTCTGCTCAAGCTCAGTTTTCAGCCCGGCGATATCCTTGCCGGTTACGACATCTTTATCACCAACGACCACAGTAAAATTACGTAGTTGCTGGTTAATAGCTGCCGGATCGTTCAGCCGGGCCGCGACACCTTCATCCGGTACGGTTGTCGTGGTAACACCACTGAATGTGGCCAGCCAGCCAAAGCTTTCCAGATGATTCATTCCCGATACCAGCGCCTGATACCCACCTTGTGAAAGCCCTGCCAGTGCGCGACCATCGGCATCTTTACGGACGTTAAAACGCTTGCTAATCAGCGGGATAATATCGTTCATCAGTTCGCGATCTGCCGCTTTAGCATTCAGCGGATAAAAGACTTTACGTCTTTCCTGAGGCACGAAATCTTCGGGAATAATGCCCTTCGCATCGGTTTCGGTATCTGGGATCACCACCAGCATCGGTTTAATTTTCCCTTCAGCCAGCAGGTTATCCATGATTTGCGGGATACGCCCCTGATCGATAGCGGAACGTCCAGTATCACCAAAGCCGTGATAGAAATAGAGCACTGGCAAAGGCTCGCCCATGCCGGTGTATCCTGGCGGGGTCCAGACATACATCTGACGTTCAGATTGCAATGCGTTGGAGTGGTAAGTTATGGCGATCAAATCACCATGCGCAACAGAACGCGTATCCAGATAACTGCCTGGCACCAGAATCATACTGGAGTTAACCTGGCGCTGAGGCTTAGTCATTGCGGTGCCAGTATCAATGCTGCGTACACCATCAACATTGAAAAAATATTCGTACAGATTGCCTTTCAGGACAGGTGTGCGCCACGACCAGACTCCCGCTTCGTCTTTGGTCATCGGGTGAATATTGTCCGGAACCGGAACACCCACCACTACGGAGACGTTTTTTGCCCCAGGGGCAAAGTAGCGAAAGGTCACGCTGTTATCGGCATTGACCTGAGTCACATACTGTTTAACCGGAATAGTGGGTGCCGGGCTGGCTGGCATATCCGCTGCTATGGCCCACTGAGCAGAAATACCGCTGGCAATAGCCAGCGTTAAAGCAGCAATTTTTATATTCATCGTAATATTCCTTTCATTAAGTTCCATTACCACCAGATTTCAGCCTGGGCACCGACAGCAAACTGGTCGTCTTTATTGTCTTCAAAGGTGAAGCCATCCAGTTCGTTTTCCAGGGCTTTGATATACGTGGCGTAGAAACGAATTTCCGGACGCGAGGTCAACATACTGGTATTGACTTTAAAGGTATGGAAGAGCGTGGTTTTATAACCAGACTCATTAAATTTATTACTATTCGCATCTTTGTTTTGCTGGGTGAAATAGCCCAGTTCAACACCTGTCTGGTTATATTGGTCCCAAATATAGGCCGGGCGAACAACCGCACGAATAGATTCGAAATCAGAGTGGGCGCCTGTTTCGTAGCTATATATATCGTTACCGAAGGAGTAAACAATCGCGTTAGCTACAATGAAATGATCGCCAATATAGGCTTCGCCCTGCGAAGTCAGACGTACCGCTGTTCCGCCGGTGTGATCACCATAATAACGACCATTAAAGGTGGTAAATGGACTTGCGCCAGCATAACGGCCAAAGTTACTGGCGATAGAATTATTCGCGACCAGGAAGGAGAATTCGTTGAAGCCACCTTTATCAAATTTCTGCGTTAAAGATGTGCCAAACATCCAGGTATCTTTCCAGTCATAATACCCGTTATTATCCTGATTATCTTTTTCCGATGCGCTTTCGTTTGCCGTGACATAACGACCACTTACCATTAAGGTGGCTTTATCCCATAACGGGATATCTTTATAGCGTAAATCAATGGTATTGGTATTAATCTGCTGTTTGTTTTGCAGGCTGCGATCGTAATCATCGACATCTTCGCGAACCAGCGCGATATCAATTTTACCCGGACCGACTTTCCAGTTTTCCAGACCTACACCCGCTGCGGCATCAGTACGCTGCGTTTTCCAGTCAAGCATCTGGATTTCAATTTTCGGCGCACCGTGTTTACCCACCCAGAAATCAGCCTCTGGCGCAAAGGGCAGGAAACCTTTGGTGGTAACGTACATATCGGAGAACTGCATATAGTTCTCGCCACCGGCGTTATCGCCAAACCAGCCGGTAGAGTACTGCTGACCAACGTTACCATCCATCATCACAACGGCATCAACCCGTTTGCCGTTTTCGTTGTAGACACGTTGTTTTAACTGCAAATCAAACCAGCCGGAGTATTCGTTACCAAAGCGGCCCAGAGAACCAATCGCCCATGATTTAGGTGAACCATGAGAGGCGGTCCCCCAACCAGAACGGTAATAGCCGTTGTAACTAAAGCCAATTTCATCTTTCACAAATTTACTGAAATCTTTCAGAGTCATGGAAGAATAAATCGAGCCTGTCTCACTGGCATTTTTCTCTTCATTTTTGACCAGTACAGCATCAGGTTTTGCGGCACTACTGGTCGGGAACGGATTGGCGGCATACCCTTGATCATTCGTACTTACGCTACGATTCACCGTCGCTGGCGTATACTTTTTCTTCTCTTCATCTTTATACTTTTTGAGTTCGCTTTGCGTTTCTCTTAACGCCTTTTCTAATAACTCAAGGCGTTGTTCCACCGTTAATGATTCAGCCAATGATTGTGCAGAAAAGGCTAACGGTGCCATTAATAAGATGGCAGAGGTAATAAGATTTCGTCTAAACATAATATCCCTTTATGGTGCAAAGAAAGAATTAACGCATCGCATCCAGACTGTTCTGAATGCGACGATAATTAAGGTGCTTTAATGGTTATTTTTTTTAATGACAGCCCCCGCGTCTTGATCACCTCTGCATACCATCCGAAGCTTTTCTTGCGTGTTCTTGTGAGGCTTCCTTCGCCATTATCATCACGATCCACATAAATAAAGCCGTAGCGCTTAGACATTTGTGAATGAGATGCACTGACTAAATCAATTGGCCCCCAACTGGTGTACCCCATAATATCCACACCATCGGCAATCGCTTCATTTACCTGTACCAGGTGATCGTTTAAATAGGCAATTCGATAATCGTCCTGTATCGAACCATCCGCTTCAACGCTGTCTTTTGCGCCTAATCCGTTCTCGACAATAAATAACGGTTTTTGATAACGATCCCAAAGCGTATTTAACAGAACCCGTAATCCAACCGGATCAATTTGCCACCCCCACTCTGAACTTTTCAGATGCGGATTGGGGATCATATTCAGTATGTTGCCCTGCGCATTTTTATTAATGCTTTCGTCGTGGGAAACACAACCAGTCATGTAATAACTAAAAGAGATGAAATCGACGGTATGTTTTAAATCTTCTGCGTCACTTTCAGTCATCTCAATGGTGATATTGTGGTCGCGGAAGAAACGCTGCATATAGCCGGGATACTGGCCACGCGCCTGAACATCACCAAAGAACATCCAGCGCCGGTTCTCTTCCATGGCCTGCAACATATCCTGTGGCTGGCAGGTGAGGGGGTAAACCAGCCCACCGAGAAGCATATTGCCGATTTTCGCTTCGGGGAGCAGGCTATGACAGGCTTTAACTGCCCGCGCACTGGCAACCAGTTGATGGTGGATAGCCTGATAAACTTCCGCCTCGCCACTCTCTTCTGCCAGCCCCACGCCCGTGAATGGCGCGTGTAACGACATGTTGATTTCATTAAACGTCAGCCATAACGCCACTTTATGTTGGTAGCGAGTAAAGACCGTGCGGGCGTAATGCTCGAAGTGATCGATGACCGCTCGATTAGCCCAACCGCCGTAGTTTTTCACCAGCCCATATGGCATTTCGTAATGGGATAACGTTACCAGCGGCTTGATCCCCGCCTGCGCCATTTCATCAAACAGCCGATCGTAAAACGCTAACCCCGCTTCATTCGGTTCGACTTCGTCGCCCTGAGGGAAAATTCGCGCCCAGGCAATGGAAATACGCAGACAGGTGAAGCCCATCTCGGCAAATAACGCGATATCTTCCGGGTAACGGTGATAAAAATCGATGGCGACATCTTTGATATTCTCTTTCCCCAGGATGCGCGGTTCCATTTTTCCCATTACGCCATGAGGCTGTAAATCTGAGGTCGAGATCCCTTTGCCATCTTCCTGCCAGGCACCTTCCACCTGATTGGCAGCTGTTGCGCCACCCCAAAGAAATGTTTCTGGAAATGCTTTCATAATTAACTCCTTTTATCGTTAGCGAATGATGGATAACAGCGGTTCACCTGCGCTTATCTGCGCCGTGCCGTGGGGTAATACGTCCGTAAAATCATCGCTATTACTGATTAATACCGGCGTCGTCAGATCAAATCCGGCCTCGCGAATAGCAGGGATATCAAAAGAAATCAGCCGATCGCCTGTATTGACCTTGTCACCCACGTTGACGTGAGCGGAAAAGAATTTGCCGTCCAGTTTTACGGTGTCGATACCGACATGAATCAGGATCTCCACACCATCATCTGACTCAATGCCAATGGCGTGTAATGTGGCGAACAACGAAGCAATTCGACCCGCAACCGGAGAACGCACTTCACCAACCGAGGGCAGAATGGCAATACCTTTACCCAACAGGCCACTGGCAAACGTGGTATCAGCGACGTGAATGAGCGGCACAATCTCTCCCGTCATCGGTGAACAGATACCGCCCTGCTCAGGTGGTGTAATAACCTCTGGTGTTTTCTCTTGCGGGGCACCCTGCGCTGGCTGACGTTTAGCGGTGATGAAATGAAGCATCACCGTACCGACAAATGCGCAACCGATGGCAATGACACCGCCAATAACGCTGGCCCAGACGGTGAAATCAATTCCCGTTGACGGGATGGTTTGCATGAAGGTGAAAATACTTGGCAAACCAAAGGAGTAGACTTTCGTTTGCGCGTAGCCAATGATGGTGGCCCCCAAAGCCCCACTGATACAGGCGATAACAAAGGGGTACTTACGCGGCAGGTTGACGCCATATACCGCTGGTTCGGTGATACCAAACAGACTCGTCAACGCCGCTGATCCCGCCACCACTTTTTTCTGCGCATCGCGTTCGCAGAGGAAGACGCCGAGCGCCGCCCCGACCTGCGCCATAATGGCGGGCATTAACAGCGGGATCATGGTGTCGTAGCCCAGCACGGTGAAGTTATTGATACACAGCGGCACCAGGCCCCAGTGCAGTCCGAACATGACGAAGATTTGCCAGAAGCCGCCCATTACCGCGCCCGCAAATGCAGGAACCGCCTGATAAAGCCAGAGATAACCGGCGGCAATCAGTTCGCTTATCCAGGTTGATAGCGGCCCCACCAGCAGAAAGGTGACGGGTGTGATAACCATCAGACATAGCAATGGTGTGAAGAAATTTTTGATTGCCGACGGTAACCACGCATTAAGTCGGCGTTCCAGAATGCTGCACAACCAGGCAGAAAAAATAATGGGAATAACCGATGACGAGTAATTCAACAATGTGACCGGAATACCCAGGAAATCCAGCCCCAGCGCATCCGCTTTTTGCCCGTTCTCGAAAGCAGTCAGAATTAATGGATGCACTAACGCTCCACCAATCACCATGGCAGTAAATGGATTACCGCCGAAGCGTTTCCCCGCGGTGTATCCCAGGATTATCGGGAAGAACCAAAACAAGGCATCACTGGCGCTGAATAAAATTAAATAAGTACCACTTTGTTCGGTCGTCCACTGAAAAGTGAGCGCCAGAGCCAGCATACCTTTCAAGATCCCGGTTGCCGCCATCAAACCGATCAGAGGCGTAAAAATACCTGAAATAACATAAACAAAGCGGTTTAGCAGATTACCTTTATCATCATTTTCCGGTGCCTGTTGCGCTTTTTCGTCAAGGCCTGCCACACTGTTAACCGCCAGGAAGACATCGGCCACATGGTTACCTATGACCACCTGAAACTGGCCACCGCTTTCCACCACCATAATAATACCGGGGGTCTTTTTCAGTACCTCTGCTTGCGCTTTGCTTTCATCCTTTAGGTGATGCTGCCAACTTACTGATTTAGTGTATGATGGTGTTTTTGAGGTGCTCCAGTGGCTTCTGTTTCTATCAGC